>JAFEGS010000354.1 GCA_018239705.1 Verrucomicrobiota bacterium
TTGAAAATAGTGGCATGCCTGCACAAGCTCAGAGTAGTGATGCAGATCGGAAACCTGGTAATAGTCGTCCATGCAGTCCTTGAGCTCGTCAGGTAAAGGAACCTGGTCAATGCCTAAGACGCGCACTCCCGCCTCCTGAAGACGGATGCAAAAGCTGCGATGGTTTGCAGGAAAATGGGGCGATATAATAACGACGTTGAGCTCTGCTCCGAGTGTGGTGACTGAAAAGATAAAGAGACATGTCAGCAATCGAAATAGGTAGATGTGCAGCACTGCGTATTTCCTGGTAGTAATGTAAAATTTTTATTACTATACTACCAGGATTTTCCTGTCAAATTATTCCTTGAAGTTGCTGATAGATTTGCTGTGCCAGCTTTTCAATATTTAGCTCTTTTTTATCTATGGAATAACACAAGAGTACAAAGGGATCCGCTTTTAGCTGTGCTAAGGTGAGCTCGCTCTTATAGTGCTCTACCGCTGCAAGGCAGAGCCCGGAGAGTAGCATCACATTTACAGAAGGCTCTCTCGTATATCCTGTCTCATACCAGCCTCCTGTACCTAGAAAGTCCACAATCTTGCTTACTCGAGCTGCACGCACCTCATCAAGTAATGTTCCAATGTCATCTGTGCGCACCCTGAAAAAGGACATTGGATTTAGAGATTGAAGCTTAGTTCCATGTCCTAGAGGTTGATAACGAGTTAAACAGTTTTGAATGATCGAAACTATTCGAGGCAGGTTTCTTTGGTCTGTAAGAAATTTCTTTACTGCATGAGCAAGAGCTATCTCTGCTGGCTCTTCTTTTATCTCACATTCTGCCCTCTTGGTGCTCATTAGCTTTACCGGTGCGGGTGTATCCTGACTCTCAAACAAAATACTATTTCTATAGCTTTCCACAACAGTATGAAGAGGGTTGTGCTCCTCGAGGTTTAGCTGCTCACGTAGTGCGCAAAAGAGCGGCCAAAGAGGCTCTTGAGACTCCTCGAACGCTTCAAAAAGAGCAATCATCTGAGACTTCAAGTAAGGGCTAAGATCGTAAATGGCTTGTATCGCATCTTTCAAGATGCACTTTTTCAGGATCTTGTAAAACCGCTCTTTTAAGCTATCGAGATTAAACTGAACTCCCTGTTCATTATACCTCTTAAAGTGATCTAGGCACAGCGTAAAGGCAGTTTCATGGAAATGGTTTTTTTCGCAAACAAGGTAGCTGCGAAATGCTTTGCTACTAACCAGATGCTCTTCTAACACATTCCATCTGGCCGCTACGCAGGCTTTCAGCTTTTCGAATATCTCTTGCCCCTCAAACGTTTGCGCAAAATAGGGTTTCATAATGTTCATGTGCGTTTCAGGGTCGATGAGGACTTCCTTTAAAAACTCAACATTATTGCTTCTTTCGCTGTGCATTGCATCTTCGGGCCTTACAAAGGCTTGTCCAATATCCTTTCGGATCATCTCGGATACAGCTTGAGAGGAGAGGTCGTTCGCTGAATGATACCACGGTGACGCACTGTATGACGCCGATCCTATCACATCGTCCGAAGCGTTAACGACAGGCCGTATTTTTGGAACCGAATCGCCTCGAGTAATTCGATACGACGCGATCATAGCAGCCTCAAACTGTACATGAAGCGGGTGATAGGTGGCATCGCATCTTCTAAAATGAACAAACTGGAGATTATCCGGGCCTGATTCAATGCGCATTATCCCCTCTCCACGTTTAGGCCAAGGCGTTAGATCCTGCCAAGACAGGCTCATAGGAGGGGCTGTAGATATTAATAAGGAGACACAAGAAGAGTCTAGAAGGATTGAAGAAATAGGATCAGATGAAGGTAGTGATGAAGGTAGTTCGGGCTCCATGAGGGTACTCCTGAAGAAAAGATGCAGAATTTATAGCAAATT
>JAFEGS010000355.1 GCA_018239705.1 Verrucomicrobiota bacterium
CGAATGGCCTCTTCTTTAACGCCAATGCTAAGGGCAAGCCCAAATACTGCCAAGGCATTCAAGGCATTGTGCCTACCTGTGAGATTGAGCTCTACCTCTGAAAAATGCTCGCCTCGGAATGAAATATCAAAGAAGACCTTCCATCCCCTTTGCTGGAAGTTTGAGGCCTTAAGCTCTGCCCCATCTGAGAACCCATACGAAACACCCTGTATGCCAAGAGAGGTAAGCGTCTTGTCATCTGCACAATAAAAGAGAGATTGCCGATTCTTAGACGTACTAATAAATTTCTTAAACGCCTCCACCAAGGCCTCCCACGACCCAAAGTGGGCAAGGTGGTCGGTATCGATATTAGTGACAATAGCCCCATCATACGCATACTTAAGGAAGGTCCCATCGCTCTCATCTGCCTCTACGACAAAATACTCACCATCACCCCCTCCACCATTACTCTGAAGGTCATGGACCATCCCACCTACGGCAAAAGCCGGTTTGAAATCAGCTACAGAGAGTACGTGGGTCAAAAGGGCCGTTGTCGTCGTTTTTCCATGGGTGCCGGTGACCGCAAGCACTTTGTACTTTTGTGCAAGCTGCAGTAACAGGTCTGAGCGATGAAGGATCTCACAGCCCAGTTTTTTTGCCTGTGTAAGCTCCGGGTTTGATTCTTGGATATCAGAGCTATAAATAACCGTATGATCACGAGCTACCTGGTTTTCATTGTGGCCAATATAGACCTTGGCCCCAATCTGAGAAAGAGCCTCTGTCACATAGCTTGCAGCTATATCACTTCCTGAGACGAGCTGGCCATTTTCAAGAAGGATTCGTGCAAGACCGCTCATCCCAATCCCGCCTATACCTATAAAATGATATTTTTCCATAGTCTAGCCTAGTACCTTTAAAATTTGTTTTGAGAATTGAAGTTCCGCTATATCTGCTTGAGCTTGTGTCAAAGCGGCTTGCATTTTTTTATAAATCGCCTCTTCCAGTAATCGATCGATCTCGACAGCCAAACGCTCAGAGGTGAGCCCCTGCTCAGGAAGCCTTCTCGCACCGCCTACAACATCCTCAACGAACCTTGCATTTTTATCTTGATGCTGATCCATCGCATAGGGGTAGGGAATAAGAATCCCTGGCACACCGAAGGCAAGCTGTTCAGCAATAGTGCTTGCACCGGCTCTTGTAATCACAAGATCAGCAGCTGCCCATGCATACTGCATCTCATGCTCAAATCGCTGCACAACGGCAGTAACAGAGCCTCGGGCATAGGCGGCCTTGATCTCTTCAGGATCACTTTGGCTTCCGGTAAAATGCAGCACTTGTAAGCTGTCGTGCAGAGCAGCCGAGACCAGTTGATTTAACTTGCTAGCTCCTTGAGAGCCGCCAAAAACAAGTACTGTCTTCTTATGAGCAGAGAAGCCATAGCGTGCATGTGCAGCCTCTCGAGAGGGGCGAAGAGGTGGATAAAACTGGGCTCTCAATGGGATCTGAGACTGGCATACAGTCCCCTTTAAATAGGCTTTTGCCTCCGGAAAAAAGGTCCCTGTAAAAAGGGCCCTTCCTGAAAAGAGTTTATTGACCCTGCCGGGGATGCAATCTGCCACATGTAACACCATGGGCACTCGTGTCATAGTGGCTGCACAGAGGACAGGAAAGGTGTGATAGCTTCCAAAGCCCACCACGAGATCGGGAGCAAACTGCCTCATAGCCATAGTGCTTTGCCATATCCCACGAGGGATATTGATACAGGCTCTAAGCGATGAGATTGGGCTTGCACTAATGTCTACAAAGGAAAAATCAGTTTTTGAAAAGCAAGAATTATTCTGTAACCCTTTTGCTAAAAATAAAATTTTACACTCGCCTAGCTGCTCTTGAAGCTCTCTTGCAAGCGCTTGAGCCGG
>JAFEGS010000356.1 GCA_018239705.1 Verrucomicrobiota bacterium
ATAAAAAAATAGAATAGGGAGGAATGGGGTATGTACGTAGAAAATCAACCAACATCACCGGGTTTACCACCAAGCACAGAGAAAACCACAAGCCCAACAAAACCTGATAAGCAAGAGCTTCCAGCGGAGCTTACAAGTCTTCATGAGATGTTCCATGAGGCTGGCGGAGCGGAAGGCCTGAGCAAGGGTTTGGAAGAGCTTTCTAAACCAGATCCTTTCACAGGGGCGGCACAGGAAACTCCCACAGCTCAACCTCCTTCTTGGAGTGAGTCGAAGGGGGCAAATCTGCCTGGAGATACCTTAAATCGTGTCACTTCACTTACAGGCAAAGCAGCAAAAGCAGAGGCAAAGAGACTTAATGCGGAATTGAAGGAACTGGAGGGAAAAGAGCAGAAGGCGTCTGAAGCTATTGAACGCGGTAATATTAGCAATGATGCTGTATCGGGTAAAACTCTCATACAATTCATTCGAGAAAAACCAGAAATTCGCCGCACTGTTGGAGAGAAGCAATTGCTGAAAGCATTCGACAGTGCGCCCACTGATCTAGAGAACATCCAGGCAAGAAAAACTGAGATACATATTCAGTTGTCAGGTCTTCGAGGTGAGTCAAAAATGGATGGCCTTTTAAAGAAAAGACAAGAGGTATTGGACAAGGTAGAAAATAATACAACCAACAAAGATAGGGCAGAGACTGCTCTCACTAGCTTTAAAAAGCAGATTGAGAATAATCCGGGACTGAAGAAAGACTTGTGGGTGAAAGAGGCTATGCTAAAGGATGAAGAAAATGCATTGAAACAATCTTTGAGCGAGTTAAAGGGTGTCGAAGGTCAGATATCTCGACTTCAGAGTTATGAAAAGGCAAAAGGTATAATAGCTACTCCTTTTGTGGCTATACGAAACCTTCTCAGATAAAGGTACTAGCTTTTTAGTCTTGATAGAGGGCTTGAAATTCAACTGGTTTTGATATACTATTTTGAGGTGATGAAACCTCAATTCAGTTTTACAAAAGAAAAATTTCAGACGCTAGAGCGCGCAAAGCAGCACAAAAAATGTGCAGAGCTCCTTAGAGTCTTCTATGGATCAGCATCCCTGCCTGAGAGGCAGGCCCTTGCAGAGAGCTACAGGAGTATGCTCTCTTGGATGGCGCTTCCCATTGAAGACATTTGTCAGCATAGCCATAAGGTGGTGAGCGATCGCTACCACCGGCACCTCAAAGAGGCGGGCATTTCCCTGCGAGAGCACTCTTTTCTCCTCCCAACGGCCGCCGATCATAGCGATGCCAGCCCATTTCTGCCAGTTACTGTCTACCTCGATCGATTGCGCTCATGCCACAATATAGGTAGCATTATTCGTACGACAGAGGCCTTTCGGCTGGGGTGCGTTGTCATGTCTAGTGGGATGGCCGATGCCGCACACGCCCAAGTCCAAAACAGTGCCATGGGCTGCACCGAATGGGTCTCAAGCCATTGCGTGAGCTCTCTGGCCGAGCTTCCAAGGCCCATTATCGCCTTAGAAACTATGCCGGAGGCTACTGCTTATTACGATTTTTCGTTTCCGGAGTGCTTTACGCTTGCTGTAGGCAACGAAGAGTATGGCTGCTCTGATGAGCTCCTTGCAGCGGCCGACCATTTTATCCACATCCCGCTCTATGGCAGGAAAAATTCCCTCAACGTCGCCACAGCTTTTGCTATTGTCGCGGCTGAAATTAGAAAACAGGTATAACAGGCTATTTTCAGGCCAATGCTTTTATTGATGGTCGTTAAGCGTCATACCTCGCGCGATGTTGCGAATTTCTGAAGACCGAAGGTCTGAATTTATAATAGCCTAGGGCAACGCCCTGGGTGTGTTATAGGTTAGTTTTTGCAGACTGAAAGTCTGCGTTATAACGGGAG
>JAFEGS010000357.1 GCA_018239705.1 Verrucomicrobiota bacterium
TTTTTTTTTACCGGAATGATGTGGTTAACGGTGATATCCTCTTTTCCAATTTGAATCTCATGGATGAGCATCCTTAAGATTTTCCGTTTTTCCACAAATTCCAAAGTGCTTTGCGAGGCTCGTAAATGATTTGAAAAGTATTTTACTGCCTCAGACAATCCTAAAAGCTGGCTCCTGCTCAGACCCGAATCCATTCCAGCTATTTCTCTTCTTATATTGTTTCTCTCTCTCTTAATATTTCCCATCCTATTCTTAAGCTCTTTAAGATCTATGCATTCGCTCTGATAGGCATCTAGGAGCCGATTAGATTCAACTTCTAACTTTTCAAGCTTATTTTCTAAAAGCTTTTGCTGCTTAAGAATTGGAGCTTTTTCTAAATCAGATAATCGCCTTGACACTTCATCCTGAACAAGATCAGGGGATTCTAAGATGGATATCAATGACTCCCAAATAGTTTCATCAAGAGATTCTATTCTAATGCTTCGATTAGTGCATTTTTTATCTCTTTTACTGCATCGATAATATCCATATCCATTGGTCTTTTTTCCTGAAACTGTTGTTATAAACCCATATCCACACTCGTTACAAGAGATCAATCCTTGTAGCAGCGAGCCAGGTTTTGCATTTCTTATCGATAGGGTTTTGTTGGTCTTCAATAACCCCTGAGCTATTTCAAATGTTTCATAATCTATGATCGCAGGTACAGATATTTCAATCCAATCTTTTGGATCCCTCAAACGTAAGGTTCTCTTAGGCTGGCGCCTTCCATTAATTCGAACAGAACGCCCTTCCAAACGTGTTGAAATAGGCTCACAAGGCTCCCTCTTACCGAAATAAGCAATACCCCTGTAAGCAGAGTTCTTCAAGATGCCATTGATTGTGCTTCTGGACCACTCTGAATTGCCTTTTGGACTGCGCACTTGATGGTCTAAAAGATACATCTTGATTTTTGCTATTGAAAATCTGTTTTTCACGTAAAGGTCAAAAATCGTTCTTACGATAGATGCCTCTTTCTCATTAATTTCAAAGAAAGATGAAATCTGCTCCCCTTTTATATATCTGTAGCCATAAGGCGCCACTGACAACACACTGACAGACCCATTTTTAGCTTTATGTTTTTTTCCTCTTCGACTCCTCTCTGTAATTTGAGCGCGCTCATATTCTGCAAACATTCCCTGCATTTGAATTAAAAGGTGGTCTGTTGCTGTGATAGGATCGGGAGTGTTTTGAAAATGTATTTTCACCCCGTTTCCAGCCAACTCGTCGAGCAGAATGGCTTGATACGCGTATTTTCTTGATAGACGATCTGGCGACAAAATAAAAACGTCTTCAAACAGACCTTCAGAGGCAAAATCTCTTAATCTGTCTAAAGCTGGTCGTGCTAATTTCGATCCGGAAACCCCATTATCTTCGAAAATCCATTCTGGGTGTATTTCGAAGCCATTTTTTTCAGCATATTGAAGCAACAGAGCTTTTTGACTTTCTATCGTTGCTCCTTCTTTTTGCTGTTGTGTTGAAACTCTGACATACATTGCTGCTTGTTTCATGATTTCCTCCACAAACCAGACAGAGTGATTGAACGCAAATTTTGTAAGCTTCGACGAGACTTATGCGAGAGTATCTCTTTGGCACACTTGTAATTGTCAAATTGCCTAACCTCGAGTCTCTTTTCATGAGCACAACCGTTTATAGAAAGGAATTTTAAATTTGTCATTTCATCTTACTCCTTAAAATTTTTGATGAAAAGGCAAATTGCGTGTTTATGCCTACGCCGTCTCTGCGTCTCTGCGTTGAATTTTTGGGCACAACACTATCCTGGACGAGTGTGAGATATTTCAACGCAGAGCGTGACAAACCCTACGTGCCCCTTACCGGGAAATAACAAAT
>JAFEGS010000358.1 GCA_018239705.1 Verrucomicrobiota bacterium
TGTTATATTCGTTATAGTGCTCTTCAATGGTGAAACAGCGCACACCGAAGTCTACGGGAGCCATCTTTTCAAGAAGCTCTGGAAGATGCTGCACTTCGCGCTCAACAGAGGCAACAGCAATTTCAATCTGTTCTACCGCAAAGGCGCTCTGCTCATTGAGGATATCCTTGAGCTCTCTTGCCATACGGCAAAGCTCACTATACTTTGCCCAAAATGCCACTCTTGAAGTAGGGTTCACATTTTCTTTGAAAAGATCGAGGCAGAGCTTGCGTGCATCCCAAAAATCTTTAAAATGGATAACCTTATCTTGAGTCAGGACATGCTCCATAAAGGCAATAACAGCCTCTAGCTTCCTCTCAGGCTCCTCGTGGCTCTTTATTGCGGCTTCTAATTCCTGCACTCGCGGACTCGGAACCGAGTGGTGATCTTCGCGCTGCTTTTGTCCGGAATGTGCCTTTTCCTTTTGATGATCGGGCGCGATGTCTTCGACATGCTGTTCTGGAAGGTGATCATCAACCTGTGGGGTGTCTTCATGATTCATAGATGAGACTTATCTCTTATAGTTTAAGTATGAGGCTACAAGAATAAAAAATGTTCAAATATAATTCAACTCGACTTTTTTGGCTTGTTTACGGTATACCCATGAGACACTTTAGGAGTTAGGATCATGCAAAATCGAATCTCATTTGAACAGGGACTGGAACTATTTCAACACGCAAGTCTCGATGAGCTGAAACAGGAAGCTCAAAAGATTTGTTTACAAAAACATCCCCAGCGGTTTGTCACTTTTGTGCTCGACTCCAACCCAAACTACACCAATATCTGCAATGCCGACTGTTCATTTTGTGGTTTTTACAGAAAAAAATCGGCTAAAGATGCCTACTTTAAAACTGTCGAAGAGGTAATGACCCATTTCGAGTTTGCAAAAAAGGCAGGGATTGCAACGGTGCTCCTTCAAGGAGGCGTGCACGATCAAATAACGCTTGAATACCTCACAAGCCTTGTAAAGACAGCAAGAGAGCGCTATCCTGAAATCCATCCCCATTTTTTCTCAGCCGTAGAAATATGGAACTGCGCAAAGGTCTCTGGAATAGAAGTACGCGATGTTCTTCAAGCGCTGTGGGATGCGGGGCAGAGGACGCTGCCCGGCGGTGGAGCTGAGATTCTGTCAGAGCGAGTGCGTCTGGAAATTTCGCCGAAGAAGATGACTCCTAATGGATGGATGGAGGTGCATGCTGTCGCACATGAGATAGGCTTCAAAAGCACAGCTACTATGATGTATGGCCATGTAGAAGAGGCAGAAGATATTTTGATTCATCTAGAAAGCCTCAGAGCGCAGCAAGATCGCTTGCCAGGCTTTACCAGCTTTGTTCCCTGGAGCTACAAAAGAGACAATACAGCGCTTCGAAGAAAGGTCAAAACGTGGGCGGGAAGAGAGAGCTACTTGCGTATCATCGCCTTTGCAAGGCTCTATCTCGATAATTTTGACCATGTAGCCGCAAGCTGGTTCAGTGAAGGTAGAGAGATCGGCATGGAGGCGCTGCAATATGGTGCAAACGATTTTGGAGGCATTCTTTTAGAAGAAAATGTGCATAGAGCAACTAATTTTATCAATAAAACTGATCACAACGACGTTGTCCAGATGATTAGAGAGGCCGGTTTTATTCCTGCTCAGCGCAACTCATTTTACCAGATCATCCGCACCTATGAAGGTGTTGAGGAGGTGGCTGTTCCTATCGAAGGCAAAGTGAAAGAAGCAAACAGGCTCACAATTCTTCAGGTAACCCCTCCTGCTCGTAGTTGCGTATGATGAGCTCTATTGCCTCATCTTGGGAGTAGGTTGTCATGTCAAGCCAGTGAAAATGCTCTTCTCGGCGAAACCA
>JAFEGS010000359.1 GCA_018239705.1 Verrucomicrobiota bacterium
AGTCTTTAATGGACGAAGGTTCCAGCAGGTAATATTCAATCCGGTGTGGAGGGTGAGAGACGCCAATTGTCTCACTATTTCATTGCTTCGTTTCGTGTCCTCAAAGTGCCACCAGCTGGGCCCAACAGCAGTTTCATCAAGTTCCGTTTCAACCAGCAGATTGCGTATTTTACCGAAGTGAAACACTTTTACCATTACGGCATCTGAGACAGCTAAGAGATTGAGTCCTTGCTGCGCACAAACCGATTTTGCCTTTTTGAGGCCGCTCGCATAGCTGTAGAGCTTTTGATCAGTGTCGTGGAGGTTGTTTCCTTCCCGGCTTATCTTCACCTTCAAGCCGTTTCCAATCGATAAAATAATAGGATCGTTGTAAAGGCATCGAGATTGATACCTGACATCCTCTACCATCTCTTGGATCGTTTTTTCTATTCGTTCAATGTCACCGTTATGCAAATAAAGTCGCCCAGAGCTACCGGCAGCAGGTGTTTGAGAAAATGCCAGGCTGTTATATCTGGCCACGATACTCTTTTCAGCCTCGTTAGGGGAGCCATTAATCTGGGCCTTCTCTTTTATCCTCTCGAGCAGCTTGAGGTACTTATCGACTATTTCTCTATCCTCCTCATGGCGTACAGCCACGGATGCTGCCATTGAAATCTGGTTGTAGCGAGCGTGAGCATAGGAATCTTGGCCCGTACACAGGTCAAAAAGCTTCTTCCAGCAGCGTGTAAGCTTGCCATCTTTCTCGACAACTTCAAGTTCATTGGACTGGTTGACAGCATACCAATGTGTCTCCAGATTTGCGCGTAGTAGTTCTTCTATGGCCATTATCGCTCTCCAAAAATCCTACGGTAGCTCTTCCGAGAGAATTTGTCAATCGCCTGAAAAGTTATTAAATTTATGAGCGTAGGTCTTGCAACTTCCTGTAAGTTTGCTGCCATGGCTATTCGGGATTGGCTCGTCGGCTCAGATGAGAGTTAGGTATTCACAATTTCTAGCTAATGAACTATGATAGAGCGTTTCTGTTTCTCGTCATGTTTAAAACCTGGATCACAAATGCAAGCACTCTCTTCTCGAGACTATCTTCAATCAAAAAATATTGAGTTGGATACACTTCCTAATGGCCACTTCGCCATTTCCCTTAGTAGCTTTGCCTCGCTTTTTACGAGCGGTGAAGACCCTGAAATCCTCACTGGCCTTGCACGCGACATAGATGCCGTTGTTATTGATAATCAACAGGTTTTTACACTTTTTGCAATTGCTGAAAAGTATCGGCAGGCAATCCAGCAGCTCTGGTTCTCTCGAGATCACCTCGTCATTCCTTCTCCTGATGTGACAATCGAACGTTTCCAAACCATAAAAGATACTATTCGCCGCGATATCGATACGGTTCACAGCTTCTTTCCAAATGCAAGCAAAATATGTGGAATACGCTCCCATCAAGTCTCTAAGAGCATGATTCAAACTTTGCACAGCCAGTCATATGGACATGCATTACGTAGTGCGCTGCTGATCGCAGAGGATAAAATTGATGAGGCAAAGCCTGAGGCCCAAACAGCCTATGAGAAAAGCGCACTTTCGCCATTTGCTCTTACTCTGTGTGCAAGACTAAGTCTGGATGAAAAAAACTTTACTGCGTCAGTAGATTTGGCGCAAAACGCCATACAGTGCAGTTGGACATATAGTGCAGCATATGAGACGCTAGGCGCTGCATTACTGAGCACTGCGCGCTACGAAGAGGCGAAGGCATTTCTGGAAACGGCACTAACGATGAACCCTAAAAGTTCCGTAGCCTTTACAGCGCTCGCTACGCTGTTTTTTGAGCGAAATATGCTGGATGAAGCCAAAAAAATGGCTGATAAAGCACTTGCACTCGATCGGGAACA
>JAFEGS010000035.1 GCA_018239705.1 Verrucomicrobiota bacterium
GTCGTTTTGGTCGTTATTTGTCGTTTGTATTGCTATACCCCAACTAACTTCTCTCCTCAATAAATTTCCTGATTTCTCCCGCCATCCTTGCATGTGACGGCTCATGAAGGTACATCATGTGGCCGGCTTCATAGCAGTTTAAAGTAATATTTTTAAGTAGAGAAGGAGCAGCATCGAGTGAGGCAAAGGTCTGCTGTGCTGCGAAATAGGGCGTTGCGAGATCGTAGTAGCCGCTAGCTACAAAGATGCCAAGAGAGGGGTTTCTTTCCAGCAGCCGCCCCGCAATTGGTGATGTTCTCAAATAGCCAAGACCTGCTTGCAGCTTATTAAAACTTAAATTCCATGGCAACACAGCCTCTGCATTGAGTATAGTATAGGGCTGTAGGCAGTCAATAGTCAGCTCGTTGAACAGGTATTGCTGGAAGGCTGAGTTGAATGGGTCTATAACGGCATCAAAGCTGGGATCTCTTGGGTTAGATTTATCCAGTATTGGGCTGTAAAAGCCGCTGTAGCGACTGTCAAATCGCCCAATTACCTTGGATTCACTTTTCAGTAATTCCTTAAAAAATTCTTGGGCTGAGATGCGAAGAAAATTGCTCTGGATATACTGTGGAGAAAGTCCTGTATATTGAGAAAGCTTTGAGATAAGTACTTCCCTTTTTGTGTTATCCAGCCTATTGCCAAGAAGCATTGCCGGTACATACTCCTGGAGTGCAAATTGCTCTACTTCAGCCAAAAGCTCTTTAAGCGCTCGTTTCTGCTGCTCTTCGGGGAGCCTTTTGTGGTACCACGCAGCGGCTGTATAGCTTGGTAAATAGAGGGCGTAGGGGAGATCATTGCCATCTCCTTGAAAGTAGAACTGAAAATCGAGGCAAGGAGAAAGGAGGATAATGCCATTGAGGTTGATAAAGAGGGAACTTTCCAGCTTTTCAGCAAGCCCTACAGCGCGTATGGTGCCATAGCTTTCTCCTATGAGAAATCGTGGGCTATCCCAGCGATGGTATTTTGTCAAAAAGAGACGGATAAATTCTGAAAAGCTGTCGATATCTTCTTGAATGCCATAGAAGGACCTGGGGTTTGTGCCGGGAAGGGCTGTGCTAAACCCTGTAGAAACGGGGTCAATGAAAACGAGATCAGTTTTGTCAAGTAGTGTGTAGGGGTTATTTTCATAGACACCGGGAATCGGTGTCTGCGCGCAATCGTTTAAACATACCTTTTTTGGTCCTGAAAAGCCCATGTGAAGCCAAACGGAGGATGAGCCGGGGCCTCCATTAAAGCAAAAGGCAATGGGTCTGGTCCTTTCACTGGTCTTTGCACTTTTTTTTGCATCTTGCTTAAAGTAGGCGGTATAGAATAGTGAGCCTTGCGGTTTTTGCTCCTGATCTTTGATGTCAAAAGTGCCTGTCACTGCTTCATAATCCAGTTTCTTTCCTTGAACGAGGAGGGTGTGGCTGGTCGTAGTGTTGGTACAGGGAGTGGCTTTAGGTTCAACATCTCCAAATGCAGCCGTACTACTCAAAATGGCGATACATAGAATAAAAGAGCGAACGCAATCCATATGATACCCACACTAGCTTTACAAAAAACTTGACGATTAACTTTTAAATTCAATAGAATATCTGCAATAGTTGCACATCAAAAATTGGCTATAGGCGTCGTTTACGTGTAAAACCAATTTTTTATTTTAAATGTGTATAGCAGTTTTTCACATTATACATCCTTGGCAATATTTATACATGGCAAAAGAAGATACCGTCAGGCTTGACGGCAAAGTGATAGAGCTCCTTCCAAACATGACATTCCGTGTGCTTTTACAAAATGGAGTCGAAGTTACAGCCTACCTTTGCGGCAAAATGAGAATGAAAAATATTAGAGTACTCGCAGGAGATACTGTGACGGTCGAAATGTCACCGTATGACCTGACGAAGGCGCGCATTATCTATAGGCAGAAATAGCCATTGATTTAATTTGCGCGAAGCGTTACACTGATGGCCTTTTTACGTGCAAACGTAAAAAGGCAAGCAGGGTATCTGCCCGGATAGCTCAGTGGTAGAGCACTTGCATGGTAAGCAAGTGGTCGTAGGTTCAATTCCTATTCTGGGCATATTCCACCGAATTTGTGCTGTTTCACAGTAGTGCATAGGCTACTGGATATGTGCAGAGTTGAGTGAAAAAATTGATGATTGTTCCAACATAGAAGGATTATAAACTATGGCAAAAGAAGCATTCCAGAGGACCAAGCCTCACATGAACATTGGTACCATTGGTCACGTTGACCATGGTAAAACGACACTGACAGCTGCTATTACAAAATATTTAGCTAAGCTTGGTGGTTCCAACAAATTCGTAAAATATGACGAGATCGATAAGACTCCCGAGGAAAAAGCTCGTGGTATTACGATCAACGCAACGCACGTAGAATACGAGACAGATGCCTCTCTAGGTCCTGTCAACGGTCCACGTCACTACGCACACGTCGACTGCCCCGGCCACGCAGACTATGTTAAAAACATGGTTACCGGTGCTGCTCAGATGGATGGCGCAATTCTGGTGGTTGCTGCTACAGATGGAGCGATGCCACAGACAAAAGAACACATTTTGATTGCTTCTCAGGTAGGTGTACCTGCGATTGTTGTCTACCTCAACAAGTGCGATGCGCTTGCAGACGAAGACCAAGAACTTCTCGACCTCGTTGAGATGGAGATTACAGAACTTCTCGAAGCAAAAGGCTTCCACAACTGTCCAATCGTTCGTGGATCAGGTCTGAAAGCTCTTGAAGGCGATCCAAAGTGGGAAGAATCAATTAAGAATCTTATGCTCGCTGTTGACTCCAAGATCCCAACGCCGAAGCGCGACGTCGATAAGCCATTCATGATGCCAATCGAAGACGTGTTCTCCATTTCCGGTCGCGGAACTGTAGCTACAGGTCGTGTAGAGCAAGGTATCATTAAGCCTAACGACAAAGTACAACTCGTCGGTATGCAGAAAAATCCTCTCGACACAACAGCAGTCAGCCTTGAGATGTTCCAAAAGACTCTCGAAGAAGCTCGTGCTGGTGAAAACGTCGGTGTTCTCTTGCGCGGTCTTTCAAAAGAGCAAGTTGAGCGCGGTATGGTTCTTTGTGCTCCAGGCTCTGTAAAGCCACACACAAAGTTCAAAGCAGCGATCTACGTTTTGACAAAAGAAGAGGGTGGACGACATACCCCATTCTTCACAGGCTATCGCCCTCAGTTCTTCTTCCGTACAACAGACGTAACAGGAACTGTAGAACTGCCAGCCGGTGTTGAGATGGTCATGCCAGGAGACAACGTTGAAGTTCTCTGCAACCTGATCGTTCCAGTTGCTATGGAAGTTGGTATGAAGTTCGCTATCCGCGAAGGTGGTCGAACAATTGGTGCTGGTACTGTTTCTCAAATTATTGAGTAACTGAAACCCAAGTATTCGTGGACTATGCTCTAGAGCATAGTCCACTCGTGGGTGTGTAGCTCAGCTGGTAGAGCAGCGATCTCCAAAGTCGCCGGTCGGGGGTTCGAATCCCTCCGCACTCGATATTTATATATATGTACCAACTAAAATGGTGGCTTTATGAATTTAACTCAAAAGACTGCAGGAACAGCTCGTGTTCCTTCCCACCCAATTAAAAGAGCCTATGAATATTTTGAAGAGATCAAGACAGAATTTTCAAAAATTCAGTGGACTGAGGGCGGAGAGGTATTGACGCTAGCTAAAGTTGTTGTAGCTGCGACGTTTCTATTTGGCCTGTCTATATATGTAGCGGATGTCGTTATACACAGAGTTCTTATGAGTTTAGATGCCATCTTCAAGTGGGTTGTGGGGTAAGCATGCATAAGTGGTATGTTGTTCAGGTGCTTTCATCACAAGAAAAGAAAACGAAGAAAGCTCTTGAAGAAAATCGGCAGGCACACGGGATGCTGGAATGCATCGAGCGTGTTGTTTTGCCCACTGAAAATGTTTCTGAAGTCAAGCGCGGCCAGCAGCGCGTGGTAGAAAAGCGCCTGTGGCCCGGTTATTTGCTCATCAAGATGGAGCTCAATGAGCTATCTTGGATGTATGTAAATAATACGACCGGCGTTGTGGACTTTCTGGGCGGCGAAAATCCGAACGAGCTGTCGGAGACTGAGGTTGAAGCGCTATTAAAAGAGATGGAAGATCGACGAACAAAAGTCAGCCAGAAACACAAATTTGAAGTTGGTGATCGCGTAAAAATCACCGATGGAGTGTTTGTCAACTTTGTTGGCACTGTTGTAGAGGTCTTTCAAGAGAAGGGTCGCCTCAGTGTGCTTGTTTCTATTTTTGGACGAGATACACGAGTGGATGATCTAGAGTTTTGGCAAGTCGAAGAGGCGGTCGATGAGACCAGCCTTTCATAGAAAAGGTATCGAGAGTAATGGCAAAGAAAATCACCAAGATAATTAAGTTGCAAATTCCAGCTGGAAAAGCAAATCCAGCACCACCAATTGGTCCGGCACTCGGACAAGCTGGTGTGAACATTATGGGTTTTTGCAAAGAATTTAATGCAAAGACACAGGATCAAGCTGGAAATATCCTTCCGGTTGTTATTACTGTGTACAACGACAAGAGCTTCACCTTCATCACGAAGCAGCCACCTGCATCGCGCATGATTCTGAAGAAGATTGGTAAAGAGAAAGGGTCTGGCGTTCCTAACAGAGAAAAGGTTGGGAAGCTGACACAAAAAGATCTTCGAGCAATTGCTCAAGACAAAATGCAAGATATGAACGCAGGCGACATTGAAGCTGCGATGCATATCGTTGCAGGAACAGCCCGTTCAATGGGCATTGACATAGAGGCAAGCTAGGTTATGAGTCGATTGACTAAAAGAAATCGGGAGATAGCTTCAAAAGTAGACAAGTCAAAACTGTATACTTTTGATGAAGCTATCGAATTACTGAAGGCTGCAGCACCGGTGAAGTTTGACCAAACCGTTGAAGTAGTTTTCAAGCTAGGAGTCGACTCTCGCAAATCTGACCAGAACGTACGTGGTACTGTTTCCTTACCGAAGGGAACAGGAAAAACACTTCGAGTACTGGTCTTGGCAAAGGGTGATAAGCTGAAAGAAGCGCTTACTGCCGGAGCTGATTATGCGGGTAGTGACGAACTTGTAGAAAAGATTGCTGCTGGTTGGACTGAATTTGATGCAGTAGTAGCCACGCCTGATATGATGCGTGAAGTTGGTAAATTGGGTAAAGTGCTAGGTCCTCGAGGACTGATGCCAACTCCAAAAGCTGGAACTGTGACTACCGATATCGCAAAGGCTGTCCAAGAGATTAAAGCTGGTAAAATTGAGTTTAAATCGGATCGATATGGCATTGTGAATTCCTATATCGGCAAGCTCTCTTTCTCGCTTGCAGACCTCAGAACAAACTTCCGTTCGCTGGCAAACGCTGTTATGCGCGCAAGGCCTGCGACAGTGAAGGGGAACTATCTTGAGCGTCTTTATTTCTCTTCGACAATGGGTCCAGGAGTAAAGGTCGATATGCGTGAAACAGAAACTTCGGCAAAGGGGTAGTAGGTTTACTATGAAAAAAGAAAAGCAATTTCTCTTAGATGAGATCAAAGAGCAATTACAGCGCTCCCCTTCGTTTCTGATCGCTCAATATTCGAGCTTTGGAGCCAATAGAGCAAATGAGTTTCGTAGAGCTTTAAGAAAAATCGGTGTGGACATTGAAATCGTTCGTAAGCGAATGTTTTTCAAGGCTGCCGAAGAGCTTGGAATTCCGCTCTCAGTTGATTGCCAAGGCCATATTGGAATCATTTTTGCTGGTAATGAGCCAGTAGAAGTTACACAGTCTGTGTTAGACTATAGCAAAGGTAACGACAGTTGCTTTGAGCTACTTGGCGGACGTGTTGAAGGTCATGTGATTACAGCTAGTGATGTAAAGAGACTTTCACAACTGCCAAATAAAAATACGATGCGAGCTCAGTTCCTGGGACTTCTCGAAGCGCCAATGGCACAAACGCTGGCAACAATGGAAGCACTCCTTACGAGCGTTGCATATTGCCTTGAGAATAAGGCTCAGGGTGAGCAGCAGTAAACCACCCAATTACAAACAATTATTTTTTTAATCTATGAGGAAATGCCGTGAGCAAAAATCTTGATCAATTAGTAGAAGAACTCAGTGAACTGACTGTCCTTCAAATGTCTCAGCTGAAAGAAATGCTAGAGAACAAATGGGGCGTAAAAGCCCAAGCTGCAGCTGCAGTAGCAGTAGCAGCGCCAGCAGCAGCTGCTGATGCAGGTGCAGGACAAGCAGAATCAACTGAATTCCAAGTAATATTGGCAGATGCACCTGCTGATAAGAAAATCGGAATTATTAAAGTTATTCGCGAAGTAACAGGTCTTGGTCTGAAAGAAGCAAAAGAACTTACAGAAGCAACACCTAAAGCAGTTAAAGAATCTACTGGTAAAGCAGATGCTGAAGACATTAAGAAGAAACTTGAAGCAGCTGGTGCTAAAGTTACTCTGAAGGGTCTGTAACCAAAGAGTTGGTACGTGCTCGAGTTCGAGCACGTACCCATTTTTTTTGTGATGTTTAATTTCACGCTTTACATTTTGTCGTTTATTGTGTATCCTTTTCAAACGATATGAGCAAAATTACAAATAATGACAATGAAGTTCACCCTATGCCACCTCACGAGCCTGTGAGACGGCACAGTGTGCATTTCATTATTTTTGTTTTCTATAGGCTCAAAGCTTGTTGTGGATAGCTTGAAGAGGCATATAGGGGCACAAAAAATCAACTATTAATAGGGGTAATCAGAATGTTGCGTCAACCTTCTCGCCGAGCTTTACGTCAACCACCTCGCCGTGTCAGCTTCAGTGAAAAAGAAGATATTCTCGATCTTCCATACCTGATCGAAGCTCAGATGAAATCATATGATCAGTTTCTGCAGGCAGATGTACTCCCCGAAGAGCGTGAAAACTTCGGCCTTCAGGAAGTGTTTACAGAGATTTTCCCTCTCAAATCATTCGATGAGAAAACCGTCCTGGAATATATATCCTACTCCCTTGGTGTGCCCAAATATACACCTGAGGAATGTATCAGACGCGGTATTTCATACAACGTAACGCTGAAAGTAAAGTTTCGACTGACTGACGAGACCGGTATCAAAGAGGAAGAGGTCTACATGGGCACCATTCCCGTGATGACCGACAAAGCGACCTTTATCATCAACGGTGCAGAGCGAGTCGTCGTTTCCCAGCTTCACAGATCTCCTGGCATCTGCTTTGAGCAAGAGCGCCATCCTCGCGGCAACATTATCTATTCGACAAGAGTCATTCCATACCGTGGAAGCTGGCTAGAGGCCTCTTTTGACATCAACGACTGCATTAACGTCTACGTTGATCGCAAAAAGCGTAAGCGCAAAATCTTGGCAACTACCTTCATACGCTGCCTTGGATACTCCTCCAACGCAGATATCATGGAAGAGTTTTTTGACACTCGCAAGCATAAGATCAAATCTGAAAAGGACTTTGGTAAGCTAGTTGGTAAAATCCTCGCTCAAGACGTAGCTGATGAACAGAGCGGCCTTGTGTTTGGACGTGCATCAGAAAAACTGACTACTGCTATGCTCAAGAGGATGCTTGACGCCGGTGTCGACCTCATCCGCATTGCAGAAGATGCCGACGAATCAAGCCCGATCATCAAGATGCTCGCAAAAGATGCTACAGACAGCTATGAATCAGCGCTGAAGGACTTTTATCGAAGAATACGACCAGGCGAGCCTGCAACGCTCTCTAATGCACGAGCTGCCATGATGCGCCTTTTCTTTGACTCCAAGAGATATAATCTTGGCAAAGTGGGTAGATACAAACTGAACTCAAAGCTTGGCTTTCCTATCACCGACGAAGAGCTACAGCACGTCACGCTCAGAAAAGAGGACGTGATTGCTGCATTGAAGTACCTTATCCGCCTGAAGGCCGGTGACGATACAGCCAACGTTGATGATATCGACCATCTTGGCAATCGCCGCGTCCGATCGGTCGGAGAGCTTGTCCAAAACCAATGCCGTATTGGCCTTGCAAGAATGGAAAAGATTATCCGTGAACGGATGAACCTGTTTGATTTTTCTTCCGATGCGCTCACACCCGGT
>JAFEGS010000360.1 GCA_018239705.1 Verrucomicrobiota bacterium
CTGACCACAAAAGCCCTGCGTTCTCGTAATAAAGGAATACTCCACACCTAATACTTGCCCTAAGGTGCTCACAACCAGATCGGCTTCTGCTTTGGCATGCAGGTGTTCTACTCCGAGGTACTGCAATCGTGCCTCATAGAGCTGCGTCTGCAATGTGGATGCTAACTTTGCAATTGCGCTTGAGTCTTCACTGCTGGGCTTTTCAGAGTAGCGTTCATAGGCAGATAAAAATTCTTTTAAAGTAGGCATGAACCTCTCATCTTCCGGGACAGGCTCTTTGTTATACTCTTTGATCTTTTGGACAATGAGGGGTGAGACAAGAAGCCCCTGCAGGGCGCTATTCATATAGCAGCTATTTCCTGCATTTTCAATCCCCGGTACATGTACCGGCTCAGAAGAGCCTATCGGGCGCTGTTTTTCCGCAATTTCCTCTCTTAGCCGATCTATCTCACTTTTAAGAGCTCCAAGCTCACTTTTTGCTCTGTCTATTGTCTCACTGAAGGTAGTGATTTGGCTAAGGCTTCGCTCAAGCATAGCCTCAGCAGCATCCACACTGTCTTCATAGGTGTTTAGCAGCTCTACACTTATGTCATCTTTATCTATGTCATCTTGTAAGGTTGATAGCCAGCCCCTAAGAAACGGTATTGACTCCTCTACGATACTGTTAGCCAGCTCTTCGAGCTGTTTGGCTGTGTCTACAGTCAGATCAACGGCAGGTTTTTCAGGAATAGCCTTCTTTTCCCACTTCTCTCTAAGCTCTGCAATCTTCTTCCTCTCTCCTCCTGTCAAATTAAGGAGGGTCTGTGCATCATTGCCATGTTCTGGATAGTCAACAACCAGCGCAAGAATTTCCTGTTCTTTATTGGTAATCTGCCTCGTAACATCTTCTAGCTCTCCCTTTAGATATCCCAGTAGTTCTGTGCTGAATTCTACCTCGCTTAATTCGTCTAATGATTGTAAGTGATTGCTAATAAAAGAGATAAACTGTACTCCGATGCTGTAATTCTTTTTAGCAAAGGCCTCTTCCGCTTTATCGTCTATTGCTTTTATTACTGTATCTGGAACTAATGACTGAAAATAATGAAGAAATCCCGGTAAAATTTTGTGGCCATTATAAAAGTTCAAATTATCTACAAATTTTTTGTATACCTTGGCATCTTCCTGCTTGATCTCTTGGGTCATTGTGCTTACTGTTATCGCTACATCTTTGAGGTCAAATGAGCTGCCCTTCCACCCGATTGCAGCTTTAAACCTCTCGAACAGGCTAACTTGCTTCAGGTCCCACAGCTGTACCTCTTTTGCATTACCTATATTTACGACAACGAGCCTCTTTTTTGATATGGGAGTGGTACCAGGCACCTGGGCGGCAGATTTTTGTCGCTCATAGTTGTTATAGGCCTCAATAGCAGACAAGCCTGTACAGAGAACGCCTTTACCCATACCTACACCTCTTGCATGTAAAATTTTTTTATATAATAAAATTATTATTTTTACTACTTTTTAAATGCTTTTCCCCCTATTCTTGCTCTTTCATAACCAAAAGGGAGCTTTATGTCTTATTTGCAAGATAATTTTACTTATTATATTGGTAGCCCAGTTTCAAAGTGGATCTCCAGCTGGACGACGCAGCCTGATCCATCTTCGCAAGATGAAAAAAAAGTTGCTCACGAGCTATTCATGGAAGCTATGGAAAATATTGGTAAAGCACTGAAGAACATTGGCCATGCAAGAAAAAATTTTTCTGCCGAGCAGTTTATTGACTATATGAGAGTGAACTGGAACCAGTGGCTGCAAGAACCACAACCGGTCGCAGAGCCTGAAATACAAGTAGACGGGGTAATGGGACAAGAATATTATGATGTCTTCGTCGAGTAT
>JAFEGS010000361.1 GCA_018239705.1 Verrucomicrobiota bacterium
CTCTTTCGTTGTACCAAAGGTCATGTTCATCTTCTGTAGTGGCATTTCGGGCACCACAGGCTCTTGGAATGTAAATGCAGGCTGTATAAAGGGAGCTAGCTTTTCAGCCGGTTTTACAGTCTCTTTTTTGGCTGACAACATAGTCTCTAAGTGATCCGGTCGGTCACTACTATTGGGGCGAAGGCAGCTCACAACAAGGCCTTCCCAGTCAATAAGATGCTCTTCATTTCTAAAAAAATCGCAAGAAAATGAGCCTTCAGGATACTCTCCTGTGAGCAAGTAGTAGGCTAGCACACCAAATGAGAAGCTATCGAGCCTTTCGTTGCAGTTGCTTTCCATCCGCTTCTGTTCGGGGGCTAGAAAGGCAAAATTTTGCAGTAGCGACTGGTGTAAAAGAGAGAGCTTATACGACTCAATTGCCGGCTGTGGGTAGCGGTCTTGGCTGATTTTTGCCGTAATCCCAAGCGATTCTGCTACGCCCTTAAATGTACGCGTGAGGGCAGATCCCAAGCCTATTACCTTTGATAACCCCCAGTCGCTTACAAGCACGTTGATCTGCGGCGCCTTTCCTTCGACAAGAATATTATTGAGCTTGAGCCCTCTGTGGATCAGTTTTTTGCCGGCAGCATCCGAAATAGAATGGCCATAGTCTATGGCAGAGGCCACCTGAAGAAGGATCGAGAGGATCTCTTCCTGGCTAAGCTTTTTCTCTCTTGCGTTGAAGTACTGTGCAAGGTTGGTCGTCTCCCCCATCGCATCCACAATGCAGTCACAGACAAGAAAATAGAGACCTTGAGAAAAGGAGACGTTGTGGATTTTGACGATATGCGGATGGTCGAGGGCAGAAATCGCGGCAATTTCTTCTTCAAAGCGCATCATGAAGGCGCGGTCAGATGAGAGCTCTTCGGGAAGCACTTTGAGGACATTCTTTTTCTTTGTAAAGCGGTGCTCAGCAACAAAAACAGTGCCCATCGACCCCTGTCCAATCTGCTTGATCAGCCGATAATCCCCGATAGAACGTGTCTCTTCCATACCTTATTCCCTATTAGTGTTCATCGATCTGCCGCTGCAGATCTTGTATGATCCTGCTGTACTGATACCAGCTTGTCGCTTTCTTGAGCAACTTTTCTGCAAGAGCTTTGTCTTGCACCTGCAATGCCTCTTGGATGTAGAAGGGTATCTCCCCACGAGGAACCACTGCATCTGCCGCGATAATAGCCTCTAAGCAGAAGCTGACCGTCTCTTTTTTCTCTTGCGCACCGGCAGTGCAGATCAGCATCTTGTATAGGCCAATATCCTGCGGCATCTCTTTACAGGCAAGCCTAAAATAGGAAAGCGCCTCTCTCCTCCAAAACTCCTTTTCATGAACCTCTCGAACTCTTTGCAAAAGCAGGCTTGCAAGCACACCTTGCGATTTGTAGGCCATATAGCAGTCCGGATAGCTTAGATAGGAGCGATAAAAATAGGAAAAGAACTCTTCAAATTTTTTCTTATTAGCACTCAGCGTTGCAGCAAAAAATTGCATGTAGAGGTAGTCCGGATGGTCTCGCAAAATGGGAGTAAGCCGCTCTTCAAGAGATTCTTTACCATCTTTTGGGTGCAGATAGACTGGTAGCAGCTCGTCAAACAAGGTACGCTCTGCCTGTGTAGGCACCTTTTTGACCGGCTTTGCGGTTTTTAGCGCCTTTGCAAAGCTTGCAAGACCAAGCTCTTCCTGCTGGTCTCGTACATACAGCGCTGCCAGGCTAAGATAGAGATCAGATCGAGGAGTGAGGGCAATCTGCCTCTGCATTTCTTGTATGGCGTCTTTGTAGTCCCCCCGGTCGCACATCGCCTGCAGCTGTGTATCCGAGCCCACAATGAGTCCAG
>JAFEGS010000362.1 GCA_018239705.1 Verrucomicrobiota bacterium
GTCCTTTTCGTCGTTTGTGTCGTTTGTCGTTTTGGTCGTTTTATGTCGTTTGTATAGACAATTAATTATTGCTATGTTACGTCTTGGTCATGTCACTAGAACATGTAAACTTTAAAATTGTCTCTTTGCTCACGGTGGGCTTTGGCCTTGCCAGCGTGCTGGGATACCTTACCTACCGCCTGCGGCTCTCTCAAATTCTCGGCTACCTCATTGCCGGATACATCATGGGCCCCTACAGCCCCTTCTTTACCATCGACGTAAAAACGGCCGACCAGCTTGCTGAAATTGGCGTTATCCTGATGCTGTTTGGCGTGGGGCTCCACTTTAAATGGCAAGACCTGGTGAAGGTCAAAAATATTGCAACCGTTGGGGCAATAGGCCAGACCTCATTTGCGGTAGCAGTGGCTACCTTCCTTCTGTACCAGGCCGGCTGGTCTATCCAGTCAGGGATCGTTTTTGGCCTTGCCGTTGGCATAGCAAGTACCGTGGTGCTTGTGCGAGAGCTCACCGATCACAAACTGATCGATGTAGAAGAGGGCCATATAGCCATGGGCTGGCTCATCTTTGAAGATATCATTGCCGTCGTTGCTCTGCTCACTCTTCCCACCTTAGCCGCCTCTCTTCATGGAGGCGAGGTCTCCTTTCTCGATATTGCCGGATCAACTGCGATTATCTTAGTAAAATTTATAGTTCTAGCAGTTCTTTTATTTACAGTAGTCCAAAGAGCAGCCAAATTTCTCCTCTCTGCCGTTATCCGTACGCAGTCGCATGAACTTTTTACGATTAGCATTTTAGCTGTTGCCTTTATGATAGCAGCCGGATCGGCACTGATATTTGATATGTCGATTGCCCTTGGAGCATTCCTTGCCGGAATGGTGATAGGGCAAACCGATGTGCGCCATAAAGTCTCAACAACCATGCTCCCCATACGAGACTTTTTCAGCGTCATCTTCTTCCTCGCAGTTGGGATGATCTTTGACCCAAGCGCCATCAGCAATAAACCGGGCCTCTTCCTCAGTGTGCTTGCCATTATTTTATGTGTGAAGCCGCTCGTGGCGTTTCTGATTGTAAAGGCATTCAAATACCCTGTCAGGACAGCGCTTACCATTGCGGTAGCGCTTGCGCAGATAGGTGAGTTTTCGTTTATTCTGGCCGAAGAGGCCATTCGATTCCAGGTACTTCCGGAAGAAGGAATTGATATCTTAGTGGCCTGCTCGCTCGCCTCTATTGCCATCAATCCATCGCTTTTCAGAGCAGTTGCTAAAAAATAACCTTTTTTATACATGAATACCAACCTAACATGGAGGGTTCAATGTTTTCTAAAATGTGTTATACACTTGCAATCGCAGCTGCTCTTGTCGGCCAAGTTGGTCTTGAAGCGGCAAAACCAATTAAAGTCTCGAGAGATCGCGCCCAAGTAGAAAAGAGCATCAAGCAAACGAAGCTGAAGTACGCGGCTTCAATCCCTGCAGCGCCAACTGTAAAGGTTGATGTGAATGGAAATGCAGTAATGCTCTGGGAAGAGATCGGCATCAATACGCTCATCAACGCCTCGACAGCACCTTTTGGGGGAAGCTGGACAGCGCCTGTTCTTCTTTCAGACCCTACGCTCAGCTCATCGAATCCTACGCTTGCTATGGACGGTAATGGCGATGCAGTGGCGGTGTGGAGAAGCGGCTATCCTATTCTTGGCTGTGATGCACTGTATGTTGCCACAATGCCTTCAGGCGGCGCGTGGAGCACTGCATTAATGCTCTCAACGAGCGATGAAGCTGTATTTGACAACTTTACTGTTGATATCAATGAAGCTAACCAGATTGTAGTTGGATGGAGCTCGTTCTCAATATCGGGATTCTCGATTTCGCTCTT
>JAFEGS010000363.1 GCA_018239705.1 Verrucomicrobiota bacterium
GTCTTTATCACTTCAGTGCGCTTTTCTCTCTGCCGCTATCTTGTGGAGAGCATGAAATACAGGAGCGTCTGTACGCATTCAATAGATACCGTTGTGCCACACTCCTGCATCACCTTTGAAGAGGCGCTAAAAAGCGCATTTTTGAAAATTTCGCAAAATGCAGTTACATCAACATGGATGGATTCGTGGCTGGTTGACGAGAAAAATCCCGACATTCGTACCTATATTGCAATCCCTAAAGAGGGATGCTTGAGAGACACCCAAATAGTTCCTATTACCATGCCAAAAGAAGCGGTTATAGAACGCATCTGGAGCTTAGGAGGGGCTAAAGGCTGGTATGGGCTTGACTGGGCATGGAGACTCCGCGGCCTCATCGACAAGCTATTTAGAGGAACAGGCATGAACCGTGGGAGACGACATCCCACCGAGCTTCTCGTTGGTGACTCGATTGATTTCTGGAGAGTTGTGCATGCAGACAAAGAAAAGGGACATCTTATTCTCTATGCAGAAATGAAGCTCCCTGGTGAAGCATGGCTTGAATTTTGTATAGAAGACAGCCTTTTGCATCAGGCGGCTGTGTTTCGGCCACGCGGCCTTATTGGTAGAATGTACTGGTATTGCATGCTCCCCTTCCATTTTTTCATCTTTCGAAAAATGGCAACTCATCTCGCGCAAATTACTAGAGCGAAAAAATAAAGAAAGATTTATAAGCACAGAAAGTACTCGAGGTGCACGCATTATGGAAGCTCTAGAAGTTCTTATCAAAGGCATAGTCCTTATCTCAATACTCTTTTTGTCGGCTGCCTACATGACGCTCTGTGAGCGAGTGGTGATGGCGCGCGTGCAGCTGCGGCTCGGGCCCAATCGTGTAGGACCTTTGGGGCTTCTACAGCCCATTGCCGACGGCCTCAAACTGCTCACGAAAGAGCGCTTTCAGCCGCTTGGCGTCGAGAAATTTACCTATTGGCTCGCCCCCTCCATCTCTGTCTTTGTCGCTTTGGCTGTCTTCATGCTTATCCCCTTTGGCGATACTATTGAGCTCTTTGGACGGACCATCTCCTTAAAAATCACCGATGTCAATGTGGGGCTCATCTTTATCATGGCCTTCTCCTCCTTGGCAGTGTACGGAATCGTTTTAGCCGGCTGGGCCTCAGATAATCGCTACTCGCTCCTGGGCGGCCTCAGAGGCACTGCACAGATGATCAGCTATGAAATACCCATGGGGATCTCCCTCCTGACTGTCGCGCTCACGGCAGGGACGCTCAACCTCACCGAGATCGTCCATGCACAGAAAGAGTGCTGGTTTATTGTGAGTAACCCAATCAGCTTCTTGATCTATCTCATTACAGGCTTTGCAGAGACAAATCGCGCTCCCTTCGACCTTCCGGAAGCAGAGCAGGAGCTCACTGCCGGCTACCACACCGAATATGGAGGGATGAAGTTTGCCCTCTTCTTTTTAGCTGAGTATGTCAATATCCTCGCTATCAGTGCTATCTGTACGGTGCTCTTTCTTGGCGGCTGGTATGGTCCGGGCGATATCCCGCTTCTCTGGTTTTTTGTGAAGGTGGCACTCATTGTGTTCTTCTTCATGTGGGTCAGGGCAACACTTCCACGCTTTCGCTACGACCAGCTGATGAGCTTTGGCTGGAAAGTGCTCGTGCCCATTGCTACGATAAACCTCATACTAACTGCCTACTTTGTTTTGGTGTATTCATGAAAAAGCAGCTTGCTCGCGTTATGGCTATGCTTCGAGGCCTTCTTATCGTTGCAAAGTATGGCTTTCGAAAGCCCATCACCATACGCTATCCTGAAGAGCGAAGAAAGCTGCCCATCGTCTCTCGAGGCCGCCACTTTCTCACCAAATGGCC
>JAFEGS010000364.1 GCA_018239705.1 Verrucomicrobiota bacterium
CTACGTAAAAAAAGGGAAAGATCAACTGCACCAGATTGTTTCGATGTTGATCGGATTGATACGAGCCAACTCAGAGCGAAATGTCTGAAGAGGATGATTAAGATCACGATCAAGATCAAGATTAAGAACTTTGGAAAACTATAAACTATAGAGCCGCTTCGCGAGATCACACTCACCCCTTGCCCAAAATACTATGTCACGCTAGAATCAGGCAAGGAGACAATCATGGCGAAATTAAAACTTGATCTACACGATATTTTCAACAAGGGAGCTGCCATCGAAGAGGAGCTCAATCGCATCATTCAGGAAGCTGTGGAAAAAAAGATCTCAGAGGTAGAAATCATCCCTGGGAAGGGAAGCGGGCAGCTAAAGAAGCGAGTCCTGCGCTTCTTGGAGCAGAAGCACATCAAAGCCCTCTATCATCGCGTGGAAAAAGATAGTAAAAATTTTGGACGCCTCTTTGTCCACTTCAAGCATTAGTCAGACTATACTGAGTAAAGCAATTCTTCTGCTCAACACGATATCGCAACACTGTTTAGTTATACCATCCTCTGGGAATATTGTAAGGCCCCTATGCAGTACCTGTTCAGCTTCATCTAGCCTGTTTTGCTTTATCAAAAGAAGCGCGAGCGAGCGATACACTTTGACTCTTTTGGGGTTTAGCTCAATGGCCCGCTCAAAAAAGGCAATTGCTTCGTCGTCTCGGCCACCCATCAGGCTCAATACCGACCCAAGTGTAAAAAGAGAAAAGGAGCTTTCCATATTATTTTTGATAACTGTTCGTATACACTCTTCTGCCTCAACGAACAACCTCCCCTCTTTCAACTGTTCACACAGAAGCTCCTGGGCAAACATATTCCATGGATTCCTCTGAGCGATCATGTCGAGCTCAGCTGCCGTAATTTTTTTAGCAGATATCTGAGAAAGAACCCCATCTCCAGTTACTTTGTAAGGCCTTATATCTTTAGGCCTATAGTTTGGAAAGGCCTCTATTAATCGCTCTAGATAACACTCCTTCACATCAGCGAAAAACTGTACCGACACAATAGCCATTCGATATTCTATGGGAACTGCAGGTAAAATAGATAAAAAATCACATGCTTTATCGTGGAACTCTATTGCATCTATTTCTTTGGCTATACTATGAACTATTTTTGCATATTTGCTATTGCCAAATAGTTTTACATAATGAGTAAGAGAAATAGAGTGCCTGCCACTACTCAAAATTGTTGTTTCTACCCCTTTTACATTAAAATAGCATTGTGTAAACGCTCGCATTTGGTCTTTTGTGCATTCTAAAGAAAAATCTGTCGTTCCTTTACCTACTCTCAAACTAGCTGTAAGAGCCTGTACAGCCTCTGCAAGCACGAGCGTTTGTAATGCATTACAGGGCGTCTTATCCAAAAAATAGAGAAGCTCCTGTAAGGTGGGAAGTGTCTGTTTGCCGATCCTCTTCTTATAGAGAAACAGTGGAATGCAGCTCAGCGCCTCTTTTCCCAGCGGTAGATGCGTCTCCTTTGCAATTGATGGAAAGCAGAGAGTGAGAAGTTTTCTCGGGCACGAAGTGGAGCTCTCCTTGCCCTGCAGGACGACATCACGTTCAAACAGATCCATCGGCAGTCCTACTCTACTTCGAAATAGAAAGAGCACCTGTGCCTGCTGGCGGTCGTAGAGGTTGGTATGTGGAAGAAGCTTCAACAGCCGAAGGCAGAGCCCCATTCCGGTAAAATAGATTGTTTGCGGCTTTTCGTAAGTCCTTAAAAAGTTATGGCATTGCCTGTTTCCCGGCGCTTCACGCCGGGAAACAGGCAATGCCATAACTCTTTGAGGACTGGCTTAAAAAGGTTTATTTGACGGAAAATTTTA
>JAFEGS010000365.1 GCA_018239705.1 Verrucomicrobiota bacterium
ATCGTGGGTCGGTCTATGAGATACTCAAAATCCTGTCCATTACTGGCGGTATACCGTGGTATCTTAGCCTCATCCATCCTAAAGAGAGTGCTGACCAGAACATTTATGCCCTCTGTTTTGGCAAGGCGAGCCAGCTCGTCAATGAATTCCAGACCGTTTTTCACGACCTTTTTGATAATCGCGGGGAGACGTACAGAAAAATTTTACATTTACTCGTCGATGGCATGAAAACTCAAAGCGAAATACGCACTCTACTGGGCTTTCAAGAGGGTGGGACAGTGAGTCGTTACTTGAAACACCTTGTAGAAGCTGGTTTCTTATCTGAACATTATCAATGGTCCTTGAAGCAAGCGCGCGTCGGTAAGCAAAAGCTGTATCGATTGAGTGATT
Source organism: Verrucomicrobiota bacterium (assembly GCA_018239705.1). Taxonomy (GTDB): domain Bacteria; phylum Chlamydiota; class Chlamydiia; order Chlamydiales; family FEN-1388; genus SZAS-6. The sequence continues at coordinate 391 of JAFEGS010000365.1, forward strand.
GTTTTATTCGATTCCATTTGAAGTATGTAGAGCCTCATATGAGCCGTATCAAACAGGGTGCATATGAGAGCGTTGCGAAGGGGCTGCTGCCTGGCTGGGATACGATCATGGGATTCCAAGTTGAGAGCTTGCTCCTTGCTAATAGACAGTTTTTATTCGATGCCATAGGCATTCATGCTGAACAGGTGGTATGTGATAATCCTTTCTTTCAATCTCCCACCACAAGGAAAAAGGGTTGCCAGATAGATTACCTGATTCAGACGCGACTGCAGAGTTTGATCGTGTGTGAATTTAAGTTCCGAAAGCATGAGCTCTCAGCAGCCATTGTCAAAGAGATGGAGGAAAAAGTACGTCTACTTGCGACTCCTCGAGGATTTGGTGTAGCTATGGTGCTGTTTCATCTTGGCGGAGTGGCCCCTCAGGTGGAAGAAAGTGCTGTTTTTTATCGCTTAGTTGATTTGAGAGAAGTTTTAGATTTAAAAAACCATGATGATTAAATCCATTTAGATGGTGTAGAGGTCTTTTGCCATCCCTGCAGCGAAGAGGGCCTTCGCTAGTTCAGTAAGTGTATCGTTTTGTACGCTGAGAAGTGTTTGAATAAACTGCAAAAAGAGCTCTTTGCGTTCATCGGAATGAGTCTCAGGGCTATCTGGAAGGCGGAAGTTTAGAAGCAGGGAATATTTGACCAACGCAGGATGCCACGACGGCGCTTGGAGGATTTTGTGCAGCAGAGGAGTGCTGATGCATAACTTGAGCGTCTCTACAAACTGCTCCTCCGACTCGAAAAGGTGGTACCGTGCAGATCTCGACCAGAGGGCGAGAAGAAGATAGACGCATTCATCGATGAGGGCCGGATTTTCTTGGACGCTTAAAAGAGCTATGAAGTTGGCTGTAAGCTTTTGTACGATAGGATATCCCTTTGCAGCCGCCTGCCCCTGTTCACTAATAACACAATCGAGAAGGTATTGTAAAAGCGAAATGTCCTTTTTTTCGTCATCTGGAAGTTCTCTGCTTGGAATTATATGTGCTCTTGCATAAGGCATTGCAAAGACTGCGTCGATAATTTTTTCAAGGGCTTGCTGTTTCAACTCATCGTTATCTGCAAATACCAGCCCGCTTGCGCACTCTTTGGCCATGATGTCGCACATAATCTGCAAGGCAAAGGGATGTTGAGCACTGATCTGGTTCTTTAGCACTTTGTTAAAGAGGGCAAGCCTCTCATCAGGTGCAAGGTGCGGGTTCAAGCCTCGCGCAGCGACGAAGAGCGCTATTTTGTATACAGTCCGGCGAGGATAGAGATCAAGGTGCTCTACGAACAGAGGCAGGAGCTCTTTTGTCCTTATGTACTGTTCTTTGTACGCCTGAGCAGAGCAGCAGCCCAGTGGAGAGAAAATCATTTTTTTAAAAATAGAGACAAGGCATTCACTTCTGCCGCTCTCTGCAGAGATGTTTTTGATCAGCGTTGCTACAAGCTGT
>JAFEGS010000366.1 GCA_018239705.1 Verrucomicrobiota bacterium
CATAATTGATGACTCGGTCAAACAAAGAAAGAGCGATGTACTGTATGGTCAATACTTGCGTTTTGAAAAGAGAGATGGAAAGGATTTTATTGTTGCTGATAGTCCAATCGAAAAGCTATTTAGGACGATGTTTACGGATACAAAGTACCTCAGTAATGATGATATATTAAATAAATTCAATTTTAGTGAGCTAGATATTACCAAAGGTGGTGAAAACCTAAAATCTTTTTCTGAGATAGTTGCTTCGAGAGCATTGAGGTATGCAAGTAAAGGAGCTCTCAAAGAATTAAGTCCTTCAATAAAACAAAACCTCGCGCAAAGTCTCCATCTAGCTGGTGAAACTGACAAGGCATTGACTGATTTTTTTATTGAGAGGAAATCTCATTCTCAGGCGCGGCCGGATATTCAAAAAATAAGCGATCAACTTATGGCTATGGCTCGAGGTATTAATCCTCGAACAATGAAGACGTTAGATGTTGATAAGTTGTTGGAAGACTATGGAATAAACAATGTTAAAGTTGACCATTTGGAAAAGAAGGTTCGCAAGAACTTGCCAAATGTTGCAATTCCCGATGAAAGTAAGCCCAAAGCAATTCGTAAAGAAATTTTGATTAATGCGATAAAGAACAACTTTGCTGAAGGGTCGTTAAGAGGCGGGTTAAATGACTACGGTATGAAGACGCTTCGTCAATTAGATTCGAGGTACTCAATCAAAACAGACGGACAGATTACTTCAGGGCCAGCCGAGGAAGGAGCTTCGAAAGAAGAACTGATAGAGAGCATTATAAATAAGCTACTTACAAAAGAAACTTCTCGTATAAAGCTCATAATCACCCCGGAGAAACGCAAAACTTAAATGATATTATCTGGTCCGTATGCGGATCGTTTTGGCTTTGAAGAGGGAGGTCTCTATCACCGTGATTTCAAGGGAATCGAGCATGATCGTGTCTTTGGGGCTAGGGTATCTTCCAAGGAGCTTTTCAACCAGCTCTGCAAAGCTTGTACACTCTTCCGGATCGATATTGGTCCCATACTTTTTGTTGAATTCTTGGATCTCTTCGTCTGCCGAGATCGTCTTTTCTATGTAGCGATAGGCAAAGGGTTCGATAGGCGCTGTCTGTAGCTGTGGTCCTAAAAGCTCATCGATCACATTCTCAAGCAGGACAATACCGAGCGCCTCACCCTTTTCATTGAGGACGATGGCATCCTGCACCTCTTCGTCGTGAAGGCGGAAAAGCAGGTCAAGGGCATGCATCTCCTCAGTAACAAAACAGGGCGATTTCATGTATTCGTCAGCTTTTTTGTTATCTGTTGCGGTGAGGAGGTCTTGGAGGTAGACAATGCCGGCAATTTTCTGCTTTTTTCGATGATAGACGGGAAGGCAGGGAAAGTCTTTTGAGGCCGCAAGTGTGCGAACAGCTGATATGGGAGTCGAGGTGGCTACACAGGGGAAGGTATCAAGCTTTTGCATAAGCTGGAAGGCTCTTTTGTTTCGAAGAACAAAGATATTGCCCATAATCGCATCTACAGGTGCTTCTTTTTCTCCTGTATAGCCGCTGTGGTATTCTTCGAGCAGTTTTTGCAGCTCATCTCTACTGAGGACGGCTGTGTGCTGTTTGTCTTTTCCGCCAATCAGGGCAGTGGTCTTTCGAAAGAAGTAGTCGATGACAGTGATAACGGGGGAGAGGAGCGCTGCGTTCAGGTAGAGAAGAGGTGCTCCAATCCTGCTGACATGGTCAGCGTAGATGCGGGCAGCAAACATCGGTATCAGCTCGCCAAAGACCAGCACAAAGGGGATGTAGGCGATTGGCGCCCAGTTAGGGTCGACGTTTATGGCCTGACAGAGCTGTCTTGAGCTTTCA
>JAFEGS010000367.1 GCA_018239705.1 Verrucomicrobiota bacterium
TTAAGTCCTTTTCGTCTTTTTCGTCGTTTGTGTCGTTTGTCGTTTTGGTCGTTTTATTTAGAAATGACTAAGCTTGAGCGATGGAGTAGGTAGTATCGGAGTGCACTGCTCAAGTAAAGACTGTACGGGTTGTGCGGTGCGGACTACGTTTGCTCCGAGGCCGGCCAATTTCTGTACGATGTTCTCGTATCCGCGGTCGAGGAAATGAAGTCCTGAGATAATACTCTCTCCGGCTGCAATCAGAGCGGCCATGAGGTAGGCAAATCCAGCCCTGAGGTCAGGAATCGCGATTACTTTACCAACAAGAGGCGTGGCGCCCTTGATAGCAATACTGTGGGCACAGTTGTGGGCTCCAAAGCGGCAAGCTTTACTGCCAAGACACTGCTTAAAGATCGAAATATCTGCTCCCATCTCTCTAAGGGCTTCTGTGTAGCCGAAGCGATTTTCGTAGACAGTTTCGTGAACAATACATGAACCAGTTGCTTGAGTGAGTAATACAGAAAAGGGCGGCTGCCAATCGGTCATGAAGCCTGGGTGCACGTCTGTTTCAAGGTGGAGACCTCCTTGCAGCGGGCCATCGTAATAGAATTCAATACCATCCTGTTTTATGGAAAATCCACCGCCAAGCTCGCGAAGTTTATTGAGGAAGGTAATCATGTGCAGATGCTCTGCTCCTCTCACAAAAACGCGGCCCTTCGTACCAATTGCTGCCATGCCAAAAGAGGCGGCCTCAATCCTATCGGGCATAACGGTGTGTTCTACATCGTAAAATTTTCTTGTTCCATGAATGCGGATGGTTCGGTCGACATCCAAAGTGATATTGGCGCCAAGCTTTTGCAAAAAGAGGATGAGATCGACAATTTCGGGTTCAATTGCAGCGTTCTTGATGACGGTGGTGCCTTTGGCGGTTACTGCAGCGAGAATCGTGTTTTCAGTGGCCCCAATAGATGGGTAGGGAAGTTGGATGAGTGTTCCACGAAGGCCATTGTGTGCATGGGCAAAATAGGCGCTTTCGCGTTTCATATCGCGAAGCTCTATGTTGGCTCCTAGTGCCTTCAGCGAATCGATATGGAAGTTAACTGAGCGTGGGCCAATTCTGCAGCCGCCTACGGTGGGGACGATGATATCTTCTTCAGTTCTGCTCAGAAGAGCTCCAATCATCAGAATCGGAATACGGTTTGATCCGGAAAAGCGCTGTGGAATATAGGATGTTTTTAATTCTTTTGTTTGACACTCGAGGATGCCATTTTCCCTGTCCCAGTGTACCTGCATACCAATTTCTTGACAAAGCGCAACAGTAACTTCGACATCTCCAATATTTGGGACATTGTAGAAAGTAGCACGCTTATCAGAAAGCAAGGAGGCAACAAGGAGCTTTGTGATTGCATTTTTCGCTCCGGCGGCTTTCACCTCGCCTACAAGAGGGTTTCCCCCGCGTACCTGTAGTACTTCCTCCATCGCCTCTGTCCCTCGTTCAAATAATTCATGCTTGCTGCGAAAATGGTGCACCGATGTGGTGCTTGACTTACACTTATTTTTACACTTTTTGTCACCTAAAATGCAACAAGTGTAAACAGGTGTGCTCACAACATATTGAAAACCAGTAATTTATGAACTAAATTTTATTTACACAGATCTTGAGAAATTTTGCTTGATTTGATAAGGCAAGTCCTTATACAATAGTATTCTTTCTTTTTATTGTTAACTGATTTTATGGAGTTAGTATGTCTCAAGACGCTATGCAAGAATTTTCTGGGTGGCGAAAGCTGTTATGGCCGATCCACTCTCATGAAGTAAAGAAATTCCTGCCAATGGGCATCATGATGTTCTGCATTCTGTTTATTTATACAGTTCTGCG
>JAFEGS010000368.1 GCA_018239705.1 Verrucomicrobiota bacterium
GAGCTGTTGGTACAAACCCTTCCCATGTAATCTGATCTTTAGTATCTCTCGGGATAAAAAGGCCCATTTGTCGATAGAGCATCTGCACAAAGCCTGAACAGTCATACCCAAAACTTGAACGCCCTCCATAGGTATATGGAAGCCCTAAAAACTGGCGACTAAATTCGCACATCTCCTGCAGCGTAAGCTTCTTCGTCTCAAATGACACATCGCCGCGCTGAATAAATGCTGCTTGTCCATCGGGCAAAGCGATTTTTATCCAGCGTCCATTTGCTCCGCCTATCTGTTCTATCACCTCTAGGCAAGTTTCAAATGGCACAGTAAGAAGGCGTCCATACATCGTATCTTCTCGATCGTAAATATGAGCCATAAGGCGATTCACTCTCGCCACTGTAGTTTCGGGCCTTGTAAGATACTCATCGGGCCTATATGTAAGTACTTGCTTCTCAACCCAGCCCTGGTAATGGTCAATACATGTTTCAATCTTTACCCAATCACCTCTCTCTTCAATCAAACGCACAGGTTCGGCATAACATACCTGAGACGCCATTAATGAGTCACGTTTTGGCTCTTCACGCATATCAGTAACAGGTGCATTGGCATATGCAAACAAAAGCGAAGCAGTAGCAAGTATAGTTGTCATAGAAATCGTCCTCCAAAATTCAGATGTAACGCCATGATAACACGTAGCAAATAAACGTCTTCTTGATTTTTTTGTGAATTGCTTTTTTACCTATCAAAATGCCATGATTTCGGGTTGGATATATTAGGTTATTAAGAATGGCAAGTGTCAATGTAGGTGCAACACATAAATTTGTGATTGTGCTCAACGAAAAATCTCCTCCTGGGAAGCTCCTAAGTGCGACAGGGCAAATTGCAATGGCGCTATATAAAGAGGCTACTGCTGAAGAGCAGCTGCAAATGAGCTTCACACCCCTCTTCAACCCTGAGGGCAATACTCTTATCACTGTCTCAACCTGTTCATTTGTTGTGTTGAAAGGCACAGAGAAGCAGCTATTGACTCTGTATGCTGCTGCATATCAGCAGGGACTCCGAGCAGCTATTTTTACAAGTACCATGTCATTTAATGGTGTAGAGGAGAATCTCATTGAAAAGACAGCGACTACTCCTTTAGATCAAACAGAACCCTATGGAGTTGGTCTCTTCGGAGCAATCGAAGAGGTAGCTCCCCTGACCAAGAAGTTCTCTGTGTTTAAGTAAATTATTATTTACACCCTAAATAACTCGGGTCATTTTTTGCATTTTGTGAACATCTCACTCATAGATGTATACAAAATCACCATTTTTGTATACATCTGTCTTCAAAAAGATGCCTTATGTTAAGTATCATTTTCAAAAAGCTGAAGATAGGAACGATATTCGTAGGTTCTTCCATACGTTTTTTTAGGATCTCTTTGAACAAGGATGCCAAGATCAACGAGACGATCAATAATTTTTTGCGCTCCCGCTCGTGTTTTTACCTGTGTCCATTCCTGGATTTTTCCAACATCGATGATGGGTTGACGAAACAGGTTCCGCAGAACATCGACTGCTGTAGATGCTGCAACTTTGCCGAGCCTGTGGACCTTTGCCATATCATTTTCTCTGATATATGAAATCTTAGAAGCTATCTGTATTGCAGAACTCGCAGTTGAAACGATACCCTCCAGAAAGAAGTCTAACCACCCATTTACGTCTGCCGGATCACTGTGATAAGCCTGCAGGCGCTCGTAATACAAAGATTGATTTTTCTTGAAAAAGTCAGAGAGGTAGAGCAATGGAAGCTCTAATAATTTCTCTTGCCACAGGAACATAGTTACTAAAAGTCGCCCCGTTCTTCCGTTACCGTCTA
>JAFEGS010000369.1 GCA_018239705.1 Verrucomicrobiota bacterium
AAAGTGAAAGGCATCTCTAAAGAAGCTATATTCAAAGAGATGAAAACGTGGTATAACGGATATGCGTTTACAGAAAATCCAGAAGCGCAGAAAGTATACAATCCGTTTTCAGTTCTTTATTACATGCAAAAACAGCAGTTAGAAAATTATTGGTTTGAATCTGGAACGCCAACATTTTTGATAGAACTACTAAAAAGCCATTACCCTTCTCCTGAAGGGCTCGAAAACATTGTCGTGAGCAGAAAAAGCCTTTTTGCGTTTGATATCGAGGCAAAACTCCCAGTCTTCACACTTTTATTTCAGATGGGTTATCTTACAATAAAATCATACGACCCCAAGCTAAAAGCGTACGTACTAGGCTGCCCCAATGAGGAAGTGAAATTTTCTTTAACAACGTGCCTTATGGCCATTGCTACAAACGCTGATGACGATCATGTATGAAAGGAGCCGTGTCCTGCGATTTGCGCGGTTCTTCCATTAGGTTTTGCATACATACTGGTCCAAATCTCTGTCGTAGAAATCAAAGTGAAAGGTGCCAAATGGTATGCAAGGAACGGTTTCATCCCACACACTCAGTAGTGTTTCGTACGCGATTCGAACAGGAAGGCCTTGCGGTAAATCAGCTGCATAGTTGTATGCAGCCCATACATCTAGAATGCGATCGACTATGGTCGCAACTTCATCGTTTTCTAGTTGCTCCACGGGCAAAAAGACCTCAAGGCTAATGCCAAGGTGCTCACTAAGTGGTTTTTCCTGATACTCTAACTCTAAAACCTGTGCAACGTCGTCGGGTGCAAGTTCAGCAAAGTTCGTGGGAGCAAGTGCTTTGGAGCGGTCAAGTGCTTTAAAGATCTCTAGAACATCTTTTTGTTTCCCCATAACCCTCATGAATTGATGATATCAAAAGAAAAGCCTACAGTACACAGTACAGTGTGCCGGCTCGTTTCTTTTTTATGCAAGTAGTTACGAGAGCCGTGTAGGTGCCGGCCCCTTGTGCTAAGTTGGAGGAATTGTTTGCATAGCGGTGGGAACTCCAGATTTGGCGCGATTCGTCAAATCGCGCCACTCTCTCAACACTAACGCCCTTTTTTGCACAGTAACGTGAGCAAGGTTATTGTGCAAGTTTTTTAGTTATTATGGCCATTCCAGCTATCGATTCTAAAAGTTTCTACAATGAAATGGCCGGCTGGCCAACGTGGTGTTGCCAAAGAGTGACTCTAACTTGATCTCACCCCTTTTTACTCGACCAGACAAAGGAGGTCCACGTTTCCCATATGAAACGTGGGAACTGAATGAACAATATCTATCAATACTTAAGCAAATATTTATCTATTCCAGAGATTTTTATTTTAGTTCCTTCAATAGTTGCTGTTTGTAGCGCTTTAAAAATGTCTTAGTAAAATGTTTTAAGCTTTTCCTCTTCAGTTCTTTTATCGTTCATGTCAGGATTATATCTATTACAATAAGTTAAACTAATCGGCTTCCATTCGTTAAGGGTGAGGTTATACACTGAGTAATCTTGTGATTCCATGGGCACCTCTGAGTAAAGAGTTAAAGTATATTCGTTAATAGTATTTGGATTTTGCTTCAAAGAAATATTAGCACGCGGGTAGCCTGCAATATCATAAATTTTATTGGTTTTAATTTTTTCAAAAACAGCAGAAAGTGAATCTACTTGAAGGTCGTTATAATCAGGAGTGGAAAGGGGGGTTACACCATACGGTTGCATAATAGTTCCTCTTGTTTTTCTTTTAGTAATTGATTTATGAGAAAATAACCCACATAAGATATGAGCCTGGAGCTAGGCTATCAGCCTAAGCAAAAGAAAACAACAAGAA
>JAFEGS010000036.1 GCA_018239705.1 Verrucomicrobiota bacterium
AATACACCACTTATTGAACTGCAGAGCCAATCCAGCCCAAGCGGCGCCCGCCTCTTTGCAAAGCTCGAAATGTATAACCCCACTCGCAGTATCAAAGACCGCATCGCCCTCCATATGATCAAAGAGGCCGAACGAAAGGGTGTACTTCGCCCCGGCATGCACATCGTCGACCCAAGCTCCGGCAATACCGGGGCATCTCTCGCGCTCGTTGGCATCGCTCGAGGCTATTCGGTTACCATAACGGTACCCGAGAAGACAAGCCCAGAAAAAATTGCCTTGATGCAGGCATATGGCGCCACTATTCGTGTGTGTCCTGGCAAAAAAAGTGCCGATCCCGATCACTATGTTACCTACGCAAAGACGCTTTTAAAAGAAATACCATCAGCTGTGATGCTCGATCAGTACAATAACCCTGCCAATATCGAAGCGCACTACCAAGGGACGGGGCCTGAAATATGGTCTCAGCTCGATGGGAAAATTGATTACCTCGTTGCCTGCTCAAGCTCAGGCGGGACAGTCACCGGCGTTGCACGCTACTTGAAGTCGAAAAACCCTAACCTTCAAATCGTCGTGCCAGACCCCATCGGCTCCATTTATTATGACTATTTTACAACGAAACGCATCAACTTAAAGCTGGTCAAACCCTATATAACGCAAGGCGCCGGAAATGACCATCTCTGTAGCTGCGTCGATTTTTCGGTGATAGATGCCATGGTCCAGTTTTCTGATGAGAACATGCTGTGGGGAGTGAACACACTGCTGCAAAAAGAGCGGCTACTGGTTGGAGAGACAGCAGGCGCTGCGTTTTATGTTGCCCATAAGCTCGCCCAAACCGTAAAGAGCCCTGCCAATATTGTCGTTATATTCCCCGATGGTGGTGAAAAATACCTATCGGTTTACTCGCTATGAGCCGTAGTAAAGATGATATTTATAGGTGTGACGCAGAGGGTCAATGCAAAAAATCATTAGGAGTAATGATATTTTTGAAAATGGCCCACGATGGCATTGATCTTCTCCCTCTTCAAGAGCGCATCGAACAAGAGGTGGTGAAATACCCCCACAACGCCGCGGCCCTGCTCGATTCCGCTGCACTGACATTTTTGAAGGGAAGTGATGCAACCGGTGCCATGGAGTTCGTTAAGGGCGTGAATGTTCTTGGACAAAAGCGGCAGCAAGCGGCTTTCGAGCAGTCTGTTTTTTTTACCGTGCGAGAATCTGCAGCGCCAACGCTTCGAGTACTTGCCTTGGCGGCACCGGGCGAGGTAAACTGCAACGCCCCCATCGAGTTTTTACTGCAGAATGACGACATCGAAACCACCTTCTGGTATGTACTTCCTGATAGGCAAGATGAGGGGGCAGTACCGGAGCACGATATTGCCGTCGTTATCTCTGATCTATCAGATAGCTCAAAGGAGACGGCCGACCGGATTCAAAAAATGGAACAGAGCTGGCCTAAACCCCTTATCAACCGCATTGAGAACCTACAGAAATTTGCAAGAGATCGTTTTTTTTCCTTTGCCAAAGGAATAGCCGGTATATATATCCCCGAAACAAGGGTGGTTTCGCGCACAGATGCAATGCCCTTCCCCTATCCCTTTATTATTAGACCACTACACTCGTTTGGCGGCCATGGACTCTCTAAAATAGAAAAGCAGTCCGATCTAGAGAGCTACCTGGAGACGCACTTCGAGTCTCAATTTTTTACCTCACCCTTTATCGATTATTCAAGTAGTGACGGACTCTTTCGAAAGTACCGAATTGCTGTAGTCGATGGAAAGGCCTTTCCTGTTCATATGGCAATCAACGAAAAATGGGCGCTTTGGTACTACAGCTCGGGCATGCTGGAGAGTGAAGAGAAGATAGCCGAAGAGGTGAATTTTTTATTGAATTTTGACACAAGCGGTCTTGGTAAAAAGTATGGCGCCGCAATCGAGCAGCTAGCCAAAAAAATTGGGTCTGAATATTTTGTGCTCGACTGTGCAGAGACAAAAACAGGGGAGCTTTTAATTTTTGAAGGGGGGCACGACATGGTGGTGCACGATATGGAGTCTCCCACACGCTTTCCTGTGAAAAACGAAAAGATGCAGGAGCTCTTCCGCGCTTTTCAAACGATGCTAAAGGATAGGTATCTATGCTCGATCCAAAAAACTGGGAAGAGACCAAGCAAATAGGGCACCGGATGCTCGATGATCTGTTTGAGTATCTCGAGCACCTGCGAGATACGCCGGTGTGGACCTATGCTCCCGATGCCATTCGGGACCATTTTCACGCACCACTGCCCGAGCAACCTCAACCATTAGATGCCGTCTATGACGAATTTAAAAAATATATTTGGCCATATATCGGCGGCAATATCCATCCCGGCTTTATGGGCTGGGCGCAGGGCGGCGGTACCGCTGTAGGTATGCTGGCAGAGCTCCTGGCAGCAGGACTAAATGCCAATCTGGGCGGCCGCGACCACATCCCTATTCTTGTCGAGAGACAAATAACGCTCTGGCTTTCTGAACTTTTGCATTTTCCAAAAACGGCATCGGGGCTCTTTGTGACAGGCACCTCCTTAGCGAATTTTATGGCGCTGCTAATCGCAAAAACGAACGCCTCAGGCACGTCAAGTCGAGTAGAAGGGGTCTCACCGCTCCTGCGCGGCTATACCTCACAAGCGACCCACTCGTGTGTCATAAAAGCCTTTGAAATGGCAGGCCTTGGCAGCAAAGGATTGCGAATAGTGCCTATGAATGTGGAGGATCTGCAAGCTGCCGTCGACAAAGATCGCTCAGAGGGATTGCAGCCCTTCATCGTGATAGCCAATGCCGGCACGGTCGACACCGGTGCTATTGACGACCTACAGGCCCTTCATCGCTTTTGTAAAAAAGAAAAGCTCTGGTTTCATATCGATGGCGCCATTGGTGCTTTGGGTATGCTGTCGCCGAGAATTGCGCCCCTGCTCAAAGGTATTGAACATGCAGACTCTATCGCGCTCGATTTTCATAAATGGGGACAGGTCCCATATGAAGCGGGATTTATTCTGGTAAGAGATGCTAAAAAGCAGCTAGAGACCTTTGCTGCTGAGGGCGCCTATTTAAAGCGAGCCAAAAAGGGCATGGCGGCGGGTGATATTTGGCCTTGCGACTATGGCCCCAATTTATCGCGCGGCTTTCAGGCATTAAAGACCTGGTTTACTATCAAGGCCTATGGAGCTGAAAGCTTAGGGAAGATGATAGAGCATACCTGTGATCTTGCCAGCTATGCAGCAAAAAAAATACTCGCCAGCGATCACCTCGAACTGCTCGCGCCTGTGACACTCAACATTGTCTGTTTTCGATACAAAGCAGCGTCGCTAAAGCGATCCAACGAGATCAACCAAGCTATCGTGGAAGAGCTGCAGTTATCGGGAAGAGTGGCGCCCTCCACCACTCTAATAGACGGGAAGCTGGCTATTCGTGCAGCTTTTTTCAACCATCGCACGAGCTATGCTGATGTAGATTATCTGTTAACGCGAGTTTTGGATACGAAGGTTTTTCAAACGCAACAATGAACCAATTTCGCTAGTGTCTTAACAGTGGGATTTTTCCCTTTAAAAGCGTTGTACATAGACGATCTTGGAAGATCGATATCTTTAGCCGCTTTTGTTCTGTTGACTGCTCGCATGTGAGCTTCTATCACCTCAACGACCCCTTCTGGATCGTTATTCTCTAAACATTCCCATACGGCTTTTGCGATGAAATCCTTGTCGAGAAGCTGTTCTGTGGGGCTGTATCTTTTCAACCCTTCACGTGATTTTAGTTTCATTTTATATGTACCTCTTAAGAATTTTTCTCGCTTTCGAGATATCTTTGTCTTGGCCATTTTTGTTCCCCCCAAGTAAAAGAATTATGTTTTTCTCTGGAATGATGACGTAATACACTCTTCTACCACCCACCCATTTCAGTTCCCAGAGTTCATCCTCTAAGTCTTTACGCGTACCAAAATATCCTTCATTTTCAATCTTACTTAACCTATCAGCGATTTGAACTTGAGATTTCATGGTTTCAGCAGTGAACCAATCGTCATATTCAGGCGTGGTATCAAAATAGTAGTGTTTTTCTGTCATCTCTTTCCTTAACTTAAGTGTACCATATACTGGACGATTTTTGCAAATTAATCAATATTTTTCTTCATGGCATTGAAAGCGCAGCGATGCCAAATGCTATGATGACTACACCTGCCAAATGGTTGATCCATCTCATGATTTTTTGATCGATCCTTTTGCGAAAGAACGTAATTCCTTCACTAAGAATGAGCCACCATAGCGCCGACCCTAAGAATACGCCCAGCACCAATAACCCGGCAGCAAAATAGTCTTCAGAAGCCTCCGAAAGCCCAAGGCCAGCGAAAATGGCTAAAAATGAGAGCATAGTCATGGGATTGGTCATTGTGAGAAAAAAAGTAGAGACGAAATCACTCGCAAGGGATTTTTGAGAGACGGTATTTTCAGTTGTAGTCGGCTTTGATAAAAAAGTTTTTGAACCGAGATAAATCAAGAAAAAACCTCCCAGCAACCGGAGCCAAAACTGCCCATCGAGAAGAGCGTTAGACAGACACGTCAGTCCAAAGGCCGCGATTATTCCATACACTGTATCTGCAAAGGCCGCGCCTAAGCCCGAAAAAAAACCTGATAGCCGTCCAAATTGAAGGGTTTTTCGCACACAAAGGATGCCTATGGGGCCAACAGGGGCTGCAATAGAAAAGCCTAAGATAATTCCTTTTATAAAAAAGCTAGTCTCCATAATCCTCCAAGGGTAATGTAGTTCGGTCTAAAGGCGATGATAGTGCTATAAGGGTTTGAGTTCTGAGCACTCCCGGGATAGGTTTAATTTTTTCTCCCAAAACCACTTCAAAATGGCTAATTGTTTTACATCGTATCTTGAGCAAGTAAGACCACTCTCCCGTAATGTGATGGCATTCCAGTACTTCCGGTGTTCTCACAATGCCCTCCAAAAAGAGTGTTTCATCCGCTTGCTGCCCCAAAAGAATGTGCACAAAAGCTAGTACATCCAGCCCTAGTCGCTTAGGGCTAATCTGAGCTGTCCATCCTAAGAGAACCCCTTGCTTTTGCAGTTTTCTTATTCGTTCGTTTACTGCTGAAATGGAAAGACCCACAGCCTCTCCTAATTTTTCATTTGAAATCCTCCCTTCAACCTGAAGTAGGGATAGCAATTTTAGATCAGTAACATCCACTGTACATCTCCTTTTTTCAATATATATTAACTGAATTTTGCAATTTATGCAAGAATATTTCTTGTAAAATATGAGAAAACTAGTGATTTTTCTTGTTCATGGGTCAAGCTAGATTTTCGAAGAAAATGGCGCCGCTTGCCGCCAAAATGAGTCTCAAAATGGCGAAACCGCCGCCAATTTGCGATCTAACTGTCGCAAATTGGCGGCAAATCCGCCGTTTTCAGGAAAAAATTGTGTGGATTACAAATTATTTATTGGAATCTGTCAGATAGTCGTAGAGATCAGCCGCTCGGATGATAAGGAGGCTTTTGCGCTCACGGCAAAGATCGGAGCCCTCTTCGATCAGCGCTTTAGATCCAACGCCAGGAAGAAAAAGCGCCTTCATCTGGATGATGGGATAGGAGCGCAAGAAGCGTAAGCCATAGCGGTAGTCTTGGAAGCTGCCGCCCTCTTCTCGCACGCGAAAATAGATGATGGGCCAGCCGTAAAGAAGCGTTTGAACAGCAAAGTAGAGTCCATACGTCTCTTCCGGAGGCTGGCCCAAGTTTGTAAACAGCTGCAGTAGATCTTTACAAAAATAGGGAACGTCTAGTTTTCCCTCTTTTGCTTCCCCAAAAAGGGCGATTACCGAAGGAATCATACTCACTCGTCGTTATCTCTTCACCCTCTATTATATCAAATTTATTTTTTAATTGCTTGGGTGTTGCTATAGATAGCAAACGAATCGAGCTCCTGTTCAATCTCCAGCAGGCGATTGTACTTCGCTACTCTATCGCTTCGGCAGGGAGCTCCTGTTTTGATCTGCCCTGCACGTGTGGCCACCGCGAGGTCGGCAATAAAGCTATCCTCCGTCTCTCCCGAACGATGAGAGATAATGCAAGCTAGCCCGTGGGTTTGCGCCATGCGTATGGTCTCCATCGTCTCGCTCAACGTCCCTATCTGGTTCACCTTTATCAAAATGGCATTGGCGACATGCTCTTCAATACCTCGTTTCAAAAACAAGGGATTAGTCACAAAGATATCATCTCCAACGATCTGGATCTTTTTGCCAAGTTTTTGATTTAAATAGTGCCAACCCTTCCAGTCTCCCTCAGCGAGGCCATCTTCGATGGAATCAATCGGAAAATTTGCGACAAGCTGTTCAAGATAGGCTGTCTGCTGCTGTGCAGATCGCGGCTGACACTGGTCACCCCGCTTCACCCTCTTCTTATCGATATACCCACCAAGCTTTGCATCATAGAGCTCAGAGGCGGCGCAGTCGATTGCGCAGGAGATCTGCTCTCCCGGCACAAATCCTGCCTCTTTGATGGCAGCGCAGATAAGCTCTAAAGCCTCTTCATGAGAGGAGAGATTGGGAGCAAAACCGCCTTCATCGCCAACTGATGTCACAAGCCCCTTTTTCTTCAAAATGCTCTTGAGCGCATGAAAGACCTCAACACCCCAGCGCACCGCCTCGCCAAAGGTAGGCGCTCCAAACGGTCGAATCATGAACTCCTGAAAATCGAGAGTATTATCAGCATGGGCTCCACCGTTGATGATGTTCATCATCGGACAGGGGAGTGTCGTTGCATAGCAGCCTCCCAAGTAGGCATAGAGCGGTATTTGAAGCGACATAGCAGCAGCCTTTGCAGAGGCCATGGATACGGCGAGTATCGCATTGGCTCCGAGCCGCGATTTGTTGTCGGTCCCATCGCAATCAAGCATGAGTGCATCTATGCGCTGCTGGTCAAGGACAGACTCTCCTTCGAGAAGATCATTTAACACCCCATTGATGCTTGCAATGGCCTTTAAGACGCCCTTTCCTTGATAGCGCTCAAGATCTCCATCTCTGAGTTCCACTGCCTCATTTTCGCCTGTAGAGGCACCGGAGGGCACAAAGGCACGCACCCGCTGCCCATCATCTGTTGTCAGCACCACCCCTACGGTCGGATTTCCTCGAGAATCGAGTAGTTCAAGCCCTCGCAGCTCCTGTATTCTTGCCATATGATCTCCTTAAAGTGAATACATACTCATAATTCACCAAAAAATATTTTGCAACCTTACTCGACAAAAGCAATGCGAGTATTAATTACCTATTGAATAATTAATAGTGATCTTGCTATACTCAAAGCATGAGAAAACAACAAGCCAAAACAGCCAATCAGACATTCTCACTGCCTCTAGAGGTTTTACATGATCTTAATGCCTTAATAAGACCTAGAGAACGCAGCCGATTTGTCAGCGATCTTTTACGAGATGCACTTGAAATCAAGAAACAAAAATTGCGTCAAGCCTATTCCGATGCCAATACCGATGAAGGACAAGTCGAAGCAATGAGCGATTGGGAAACTACCATAGCGGATGGCTTTGATGACTGGTAAGTTTCCAAAACGGGGAGAAATCTACCTTACCGATCTCGAGCCAACTAAAGGTGGAGAAACACAAAAAAGGCGTCCGTGTCTTATCGTTTCTAATGATATTGGGAACGAAATCTCTCGTGTTGTAATGGCAGCTCCTATCACAAGCAAGACTGCGAAAATCTACCCTTTTGAAGTCAAAACGATAGTCCAAAATAAGCCAGCTAAAATCATGCTTAACCAATGCAGAGCAATAGACAAGTCCCGCATATTGAAGCCAATGGGTCAAGTAGATGCGGAAACTATGCATGCTGTCGAGGATGCGATTAAGATAGTATTTGGTCTTACGTAATAACGCCATGGGCGAATTTTTCTCAGTGATCTCTAAAATTATTTTTTTATCTAAGATTCACCTCTTTTGTTGCTATATCCATGGCCAGATAGTGCTTTAATTTGCACTATCTGGCCCGAAAAGTCACATGTTTTATGGCCAGATATGCCAAATTTGAGCACTAT
>JAFEGS010000370.1 GCA_018239705.1 Verrucomicrobiota bacterium
GGCACAGACAGAAGAGCTTCGCTCTGTCACCGATGCGACGCTAGAGTATGCCGATCCTTGCGCAGTAGTAAGACTTACACGCTTAGCACCTCATATAAAGTGTTTATGTATCAGGCTTAGTCAGGATTTTACAGCTCCTGATGCGCTACTGGAGGAGATGGCGCTGCCTGATTTAGAAACACTAAAGCTCCAATCTACTTCCATTAGCCATACGCTTCTGCTCGAGTTTTTAAAACGAGCTCCAAAACTGAGAACATTGGAAATCGGTCAATGTGAGGTTGTGGGCGATGTTGATACCAGGCTAGAGCTTCCTCATCTCGAACGGCTGGATATCTGCTCCATAGGAACGGCGTTACTTGGAGCCATACTGGCAGCTGCACCAAATCTTCGAGAGATGAGTCTTGTTGAGTGCATAAATACTACAGGCACGTTTACAGATGAATGTGCACATCGGCTCCAGCTTCATGCTTTAGAAACGCTCCAAATCAAAAAGAGTAAAGTAAGTGCAAAATTTTTGGAGCAGATACTGCTTGTAGTGCCCGATATTAAAAAAATTACTTTAGATTCATGCCAGCTAGTCGATGATTTTGATTTCGAGCGATTGAGAGCATGCGGCTGTTTGCACAAACTGGAGAAGTTCCAAGTAGAGGGCTCTTCGATTTCTCCCAAGCAGCTCCTTGCAATTCTTGGGAAGGCAGAAAAGCTGCAGGAGCTGAAGCTCATATGGTGCTCTGAAATAGGATCTCCATTTGACTATGATTCATACAGCACTCTCTCACTTCCCGAGCTAGAAAGTATTAAGGTCACGGCCTCTGCGATTGCCCTCCCTTTGCTTCAGCTGCTACTATCCGCCGCTCCAAATGTTCAAACGCTTGAGATGTTCAACTGCCAGAATCTAAAAGGATCTTTCCGCAGTGAAGTAGCAAAAGGCTTTTCATTTTTCAACTTGCGATACCTCTATGTTAACAGCTGCCCAAATGTAGAACTGTCGCTGCCTTGGCAAATCCTAAAAGCTGCGCCAAATATTGAGCATATTAGTCTAGATAAATTTAACACCCTAGTCGATACATTTCTCGATGAGATGACACTTGCGCGACTTAAAATCCTGTTTTGCCCTCCCTGCACCGCCTCCTCACTTCAAAAGCTGTTATCAAAAAGTCCAGAACTGATTCAACTTAACATTCAAAAACTTTCAGGCTCATTTGCTGCTCAAGAGCAGCTTCCGCTTTTAAAATTCAAAAATCTGGATGCATGCTATGCAACAATCGATAGTGCTATACTCGTACAGTTTTTGCAAAATGCACCCAACCTGGAAGAGTTGGATCTACGTAATTGCCCCAACCTCTCAAGATCCATAGCGTTTGAAGAGCTCGATCAGATCAACCTGCAGCATCTAAAGAAAGTAAAATACACTCAGCTACCTCAAGAGCTGATAGACAGGATGAGGGCATGCTCTCCAGGCGTTGAAATAGTGATTACGGGCAGATCCAAGAGCGTGCAGTGCCAACAAAAGGTATCCTCAAGTACATATCAGGTTGGTGGTCATTCAGATCGAATACATTACGTCACACGTATCTTTGAAAGTAAAGATGGCGCTCAGCCTCAAGTGCGAGACTATAGACTCAGAGTGTATGACTCTCTTCGCTTTGGCCGCAGGCCTCCCATTGAATGGTACAACACAGAAAGGATCACTCTTACGTCATGTCAAGATCCAGTCTTTACCAAAACAAAAGAGGAGCTCGATGCTGCTTGGGATGGAGTGCGCGCCCCCGGTCATACATTCTACCTGGCAACATATGACATGCCCTGCTCTGATTTCTTGCCCTCCTATA
>JAFEGS010000371.1 GCA_018239705.1 Verrucomicrobiota bacterium
CATGAACGCTATTCTCCAAGATGTCTTTCACTCTCCTGATCTACAACTACCTGCGGCTGAGCTTAGAGAGCGATACAGCCTCACAAAGGAAAAATTCCAAGAATACATACTCCTTTTTGAATTTAACCTTGCCCTTATTTCCTCCTACGAGTTGGTGGGTAGCGACTGGATCGAGATACTCACTCCTATCCATGAATGGAGAGATTTTCTGCAACAACAAAGAAAGGTCAAGCCCTGTCCGATTGTAAATGGGCCCGATGTTGCCCCCCTCTACCAGCACGAATTTGGCTTTCTTTTAGAGATGCAGGCACTTCAAACGGGGTCTCTTCCCCAAGTCTTTGAAAAAGCAGAGCTTCTTGGCCTTATTGAGCAGCAGCAGATCACACAAGAGGCCGATGAGTTTAGAAAGCTGCCCTTCCAGGAGCAGATTTTCCTCCTGTACAGACGATCTGTAGAAGAGCTGCAAGATCGCTGGAACAAAACGTTTGGCCCAATCGAGCGCACGATCCGCGAGATCCAGAAACGCCTCTGTAAGCTGCCTGTGAACGAATGGTTCTTTGTCGATGAGTTTACCAAAGGGCTCCTCATGCCGATTGGCAACCAAGAGCCCATTCGCCTCAAGCATGTGGGAAAAAAGTGGCGCTATGTGCTCCCTATCTATTCAGAAGACACTTTACGCTTTGTTACCTCTGTTATTTTTGAGCTTCTTTTCCCGGCCGGCATTGTCTCTTGCGGCCATCTAGATAACAGGCTCTGCTTCAAAATCACCTCTTTCGGCCAAGTCACACTGAGTGAATAGACCATATCACTCAACTTGTTGCACCAAATCACAAAAAATTTTAGTATGCACACGTAACTACTTTCAAATTTAAGGAGGAAGTATGCGTATCTTTATGACCTTAGGAGCTCTGTCGCTGTTGTCAATTGCTCAGTTTAGCGCTCCACAAGCGTTGCTTGCTAAAAAAAACCACGACCGTTCAACAAGTTCCAGCTCCAGCTCGTCGAATTGCGGGGCTTTTGACGCAGCCTATACTCAAGGAGATCAGTCCGGTTTTGTTGTCGGCGTTCCCACTCCTATCTCATTTGCTACAAATCAACCTGGTAGCCCAAAAAATATTGTCCATCCTGTGTCATCGGATACTACCCAGTTTGGCATACCACAAAGTGGCGCATATCTCATTGGATGGACGTTAAACCTCAGTAATATTACAGCACCGGATCAAGTAACGATTCAGCTATTCAACTTTACCACATCAACAGTTATTGGTCCTGATCCATTCCAGATTGTCAGTACTGGAGTCGAAGCCCCTGACAATGACAGCGCTTCAGGGCAAACGATCATTAGACTGTGTAAGGATACAATCTTGCAGTTACTTATAACTGACCCTGTTGGTGGTTTAGTGGTAACTAATCCATCATTCTTCATCACCAGAGTTGGTGACTAACTAAGACGGCATCTTAAGCTCGCGTATGTTAAACATATGTTCAAGATACGCGAGTTAAACAACTTTCTAAGATACTATATCTTCTATTAGATATGGTGTGGTCTTTTATGCGTGCAGCCAGTTGCTCTGGTGGAACATACGTTGCATCTATGTAAAATTCTGCATAGGGATATGGTGTTATTGTATTACCGCTGTTGTTTACAGGTACGCTATAGGACATATTTTCCTCTTTGGGTATCTAGTTTTATAGTTAGCGAGTAATTTTGCCCTGAACCATGCCAAAGGTCGCAATCGTCTTTTTTAAAGAGGCTCGTTCCTGGCTCGTGTGGGACGAGAGAAATACCTGCCCAAGACTTGCAAGCTCTTCAAAGAGCACCTG
>JAFEGS010000372.1 GCA_018239705.1 Verrucomicrobiota bacterium
CCTTGTGAAATACGAGTTATAACCGGTCCTGGGTAGAGCCCGAGCCAGAGGATGAGTGCCACAAGTGGAAGAGCAATCAATTTTTCCCGAGCTCTGATGTCTGTCCACTCACGCTCAATTGCTACCGGATCGTTGAAATAGACGCTGTGCATAAAGCGCAGCATGTAAATGACCGAAAGGATCACGGTCGTTCCAAGCAGGAATGAGAGCATAGGGCTCTTTACAAAGATGCCGTAGAGCACCAGCACTTCACTTACAAAGTTATTGAGGCCCGGAAGGGCAACTGCTGAGAGCACAAAAAAGAGGGTGAGCCAGGCAAGGCTTGGCATGTAGCTTGCAAGCCCAGAGACTGTCCCAAACTGCGAAGAGCCTAGCCGCTCTTCGAGCCATGCAGCTACCAAAAAGAGCCCAGCGATGGTGATGGAGTGGTTGACTGCCTGTAGAATAGCGCCGCTTTGGGCTATGTAGCTTGTGGCCACAATCCCTGCCAGTATGAAATTGACGTGAGAGAGGCTTGAGTAGGCAATCAGCCGTTTGAAGTTTGTCTGGCCCCATGCAGCAAAGGCGCCATAGAGCATGCCAATAATGGCGATGCACATAAGAGGGAGGCTCCACTGCGCGAGCAGCGTTGGAAAAAAGGAAGTTGAGACGCGGGCAATTCCGTAGATGCCTGTCTTCGAAAGCACTGCTGAGAGGAGGATGGTGGCGGGTAGTGGCGCCTCGCAGTAGGCATTGGGAAGCCATGCGTGAAAGGGAAAGAGCGGCGTCTTTACCAAAAAGGCGAGCAGGAAGGCAGCCGCAAGAAGAGGTGCAAAGGGTAGCTTTTCAGCAAATGTGGCTATTTGTCGGATATCAAAAGTGCCAGGGTGAATCGATACATAGAGCAATAACACGGCTGCGATCATGAATACTGAGCCTGCGATCATGTAGAGGATAAAGGTAAATGAGGCTTGCTTGCGTTTTTCTCCGCCCCAAGCACTGATCAAGAAATAGATTGGCCAGAGCATCCCTTCAAAGAATAAGGTAAAGCAGACAAGATCTTGCGCCGTAAAAAAGCCAATGAGAAGAGCCTGCACAGCCAAGATGAGGCCGTAAAAGAAGTTTGGGCGAGTAACCGTTGAGGCCGACAGAATACCAATAGGTACTATTACGTTGGTGATGTAGAGAAAGACCTCGCTGAGATAGTCTAAACTCAAATGAAAGTGAATAGAGAGGGCTGAAAACCATACCGCATAATACTCCATACCAAGAGAGACTGCCGTTGTCAGTTGCATCAAGAGTGGGACTACGCTGAGCGATGCGGTTACTATTTTGAGCGTGCGCGCGCTGACACCGCCCAGGCACATAATCACTACTGATGCAATAAGGGGAAAGAGGAAGAAACATAAAAGTATCATTATATACTCTCTAAACTTATGTAGATGATCAAAAAGCTCGCTCCCACTACAAGCCAGGCTATGTAGGAGCGAATCTGGCCATTTTGCATCTCTTGCAGCCCTTCAGCTGTTCGCACGCCTGCTTTTACAGTGACCTGAAGAGCTGCGTCAAAAATTTTGGGCTCAAAGAGACCGGCAACAATCCCGGCAATCCATCGGCAGGGAGCGACAAGGAGACACTGGTAGAGCTCATTGAAGTAAAAGGAGTTATAGAGAAAGCTGATCGTTGTGCTCAAACGGAATCGGCCGTAGAGGATAGCACTAATGACCACACCAATAACTGCTATTGTGATCGAAATCCATGTTCCTGAATTGATAGGAAAGCCATGTAAAAGCTCGCTGCTCGGGAGCTCTATAAATTGCATCAGGAGAGGTGCTTTGTGCAT
>JAFEGS010000373.1 GCA_018239705.1 Verrucomicrobiota bacterium
CCACACTGCTTCTGTGTACCTGCATCAAACGGTGCCGGCCAACATTCTGTGTGATTTTTCCAAAAACCTTGTGTCAATGTACAGGAAGGGTCTGCTTGGCAGAACTCACAAGTTGGGCAGTCAGCACAACTTGGGCTACAGTGAGGCACTACAACTTGAGCAGCTGCCTCTGTAGATGGAAAACTTACAAAAAAGAACGAACATACTGCAAAAAAAGTGCTCAGATACTTACTTTTCATTGATCCCTCTCGCATAAAGAATTTTTTTGTGATGCTCTGCATCACTTCATTAAGCGGTATACAATGGATCTATCTATTTTGTCAGTATGATTTCAGTACCTGAGTCTTCGTATCTTATGCAGCTTGGGATAAGAGATACTCTTCGCACTTTCTCATCATCACTAGCATGAAGAGCCTGTTGCGCATGTCATCTGGCCCAAGACTTTGATAGACGAGGCGCTGATTGCGTGGCAGGCGCATCTGCTTGTTGAGCTCTGCTTCGAGCTCAGGATGGCTGACTGTTACCTTTGCTTCAATCGCAATCGGCTGGACGAGGAACATCCAAGCAAAAAAGCCCCGAGCTTCAGCCTCTGCCATTGCACGCAGCTGCTTTTCTTGGTCTGTATCGCTTGGCAGGCTTCCTTTTGAAAGATCGGCGCCCTTCTTGAGGCTAGCCATTCTTTCGTGAACTTCTGCGCTGACAAGTGATTGTGGGATATCAACAGGGTATTTTTCGATGAGCTCTCGTCGTAAGTTGAAGCGGCTAAGCTCTTTCGTGTATTCCTCTTCCTCGTGGACAATGCGGTCAGCAAGAGTCTTTTTAAGCTCTTCGATAGATGGAGCTCCGCATGACTTTGCAAACTCTTCTGTCTCTTCCGGTAGAATCGCCTTTTTAATCTTTTTAAGAGTGATGCGGCACTGCTTATGCGGCTGATTTTCCTCGTACACGATTGGGTATGGAGGATCATCGGGCTGAGGAGCTGCTACCACTTCTCGGCTCTCATCAACCTGCATTCCAACTACAGTATCGATAATCCACTTTGGAGACTCTCCCTCTTCGACCCAGAAAAGCTGGTCAATGCAGACATTGTGTGCCGGATGTTCGATCACATCGATATCAAGCTCTACAAAATCGCTTACTTCCACTGCTCGACCGGTAACATCTTCCCAAGTGGCGTACATCAGCTGTAGATGCTTGTAGGACATCTCTTTTTGCTTGTCGCTGATCTGGCGCGGCTGCAAGAACCTTGCTTGGATTGCTTTAGGATCGATTTTAGGAACATCAGGAGTCGTTTCAAATTCAAACACAGCCTGTGCACCACTCTCATCAGACACTTTCTTTAGTTCCGACCTTCGGAGGCTTCTCTTTGAAAATGGTCTCAGGCCAGTAAGACGAAGACTTTCATCGAGGGCTGACTGTAGGAGCGTGTCTCGGTGCTCTTTGCTAATGGCAGAGCTGAATTTGTGGATGATGATGTCGTCTGGTACTTTCCCTTTTCGAAAACCTGGGATGGAAACTTGTTTTTTGACAGCCTTCAGGGCATTTGCTCGGGCCTCTTTTACAGCTTCTGGCGTCATATCGACTGAAAGATGGGCGATGCAGCCAGGCTTTCGCGTTACTTGGACGCGAATATGGTCATTTTGAAATTGCTGGTTAGTAGCTACAGCTTGTGCTACTTCCTTATCTGTATTTTGTTCTTGATTTGTGTCTTGGGTTTGGTTTGGCACTTAGATTAACTCCGGTTTGAGTACCTATTTTGTCGTTGGGAAATAGGTACATTAAGCGGGCGATGAGGTTCGAACTCACGACCC
>JAFEGS010000374.1 GCA_018239705.1 Verrucomicrobiota bacterium
ACTTCTTGACAATTCGGGAAGGATCGCTATCTGTAAAGTGCTTGTACTGCTCGCTATGGGCCACAGTAAAGAGGATGTTCTCTTGCTCCTCTGGGGTAAGCGAGAAAAATTCACTTACGGTTATGCAGTCGAGCTCTTCTTTCCTGCTCTCTGGCAAGGCATTAAACCGTTTGACAATCTCGGCTTGTGAGAGGATTTGTGAGGGGTCTTTCTTGGTGTGTCTCTGGACGATCTCTTTTACGCGCTGCCTCATTTTGGCGTCGAGAGAGGCAAAAGAGGTTGGGCTTAACGCAAGCAGTTCTTTTGGCTCAAGGCGGTCCATGATCTGAAGGGTTAGCTCAGCATGTTCCTGCTGGAGGCCTTCTGCCGGAAATTTAGGTAGAAGCCGTTTTAGCTTGTCGTACTCCTGCTTTGTAGCCTTTGGAGCGTTCATGGCAACTTCTAAGAGGTGGCGCTGCTCTTTATGGGAAAGGGTAAGAAAATTATCTATTCTTTGAGAGTCTACTGTTTTGTTGCCGAAGGACTTCCTATAGGTCTCTTGGAGCCAAGAGCCAATTTTGTTGCTTTGAGTTTTTGCCTGCGAGGCTCCCTTTTCAGAAAGCTTCTGCACGTTTTGAGCAACATAGTACCAAAAGGGCTTGCTATCTGTGCCTGTGCATCTGGCAGCAGATCGAAGCACGTGAGGGAGTATACGCTGCATGACAAAGGGAAGAAGAGTAAGAGGCTGTCCTTGCACCAAAAGCCAGCTGAGGAGGGGCGCTGCTCCGGAAAGAGCAGTGAAGATGCTCTGTCGAAACTGTGCATTTTCTTCTTGCGTAAGAGAAACGGATGCCATTTTGGCCCTGTCTGCCAGGTACTGGTTCATCTGCAGCTCTGTTCTTGACTTGGCATCCAGCACCTCAATAGAGCTTTTCGCTCCATCTATCATAGGGCCAATATAGCCTGTATAGGCTTCCTCTACAAACTGTGCGTAGGCAGAGTTGTCTCCATTTTTTTTGAGAATTGTACTCCAGATGCTATCGAGCTCGCGTATAGCCGCAGAAGAGAGCTCGGCTGCCTCTATTTTGGCGCGAGCAACAGCTAGTTTTGGTGTGAGTCCTTCGATCACGTGTGATTCGGAAAGCAAGTCGAAAGCTATGTTTGAAAACCATGAGCTCCAGCGTGCAGCCATTTTTTCACCTGCTTGCTGCGCCTTCTTGCCAATGGCTTCAATAGCCTCTGAAAAGGGTGTGCTTGTATAGCCTTGCTTTGCAAGCTCAGGAGTAGCGTTTGTATTGATGATGGAGGATACTGTCTGAGTGGTCTTTTTGAGCGTGTCAACAGCTCCTTGTGATGCGAGGTCGGGCAGTTTTGAAAAGGCCTCTTCAATCATGTACACAGGCACGCCGCTTTTGACTAAGAGGCTCGCTACAAGCTCTTTCCCATAGGGGATAATCATGAGCGCTTCCAGGGCAAAGGCGCTCTTGTTGAGAAGGCTTGTTGTCCATGAGGAGAGTCTTGAGCCCCCAATGGCAGTAAAGAGGGAAGTTGCCAGCATGCCAATTTCGAGAATCGACTTTTCGCTAAAATCGCCCGCATATGAGCCCATATCGTGGAAAATGCCTTCACTTACATTTTGAGAGCCGACTGACTGAAGGATCTTGTTCATGTCGATGGCCTGGCTCACTACCGGCTCTTTTTCACGGCCTTTTAACGAGCCGAGAAGAAGCGCCTTCTCCTTTGGATCGAGGTACCTGTTTAAGCAAGAGGCGATCGATTTTAAGTTTTCAGGAGAGGAGAGCTGACTTGTAGTCTTGAGAAGTTCAAAATGG
>JAFEGS010000375.1 GCA_018239705.1 Verrucomicrobiota bacterium
TGCCACTTGAGCTTTCCGGCATGCGCCCGGTTCACCTCTCGGCAAAAGTTGGTTCAATCAAGCTGCTTCGACTGTTGCTAAAAGAGGGTGCAGATATCACAGCTCTCGATAACACTGGCAAAAATGTCCTCCAGTATGCACTTAACATGCAAGACCCTAAGGTAGTTGGCTTTTTAATCGATTTGTGCCCTCATCTCATTACTCCACAGGCAATAGCAGAAGCTGCATCCTTGGTAAGCGAGAACATTCTCGAACAACTTCTTGCCAAGGGGCCAAATCAAAATCAATTAGACGTTGCACTTGTTGTAGCCATGAAAAATCGGTCAACTGCTGCATTTTTGCGCCTTTATGAGAAGGGCGCACAATTGAGCTCCCCACTTATCGAAGCAAGCGCTACAGGTCAAAGCGATATATTAGACGTGATCCTAAAAGATCCAAATACAAAAGAGTTCTTCACGGATGCAAGTCAAACTATTCAAATAGCAGCACATAAAGGATATATGCACTGCGTCTATCTTTTACTTGAGGCAGGATTTACAGCCACTTTATGCCAATTTGAACAAGAACCCACCTCTTCTATACACACATTGCTTACTGATAGGGAAGCCTATCGAAAACAGGTGAAGGAGATCGAAGATCTATTCCAAAAGATTGATAACGAACAGTATCTAAATCAAGTTGTGGCTATTCTCAAGACATGGCCACCAAATGAATACTTACAAATTATTTATAATGGAAAAGCTATTTGGGGAACGCCACTGCAGCTTCTTCTAAGGGTGGGAAGCAAATTAGGGTCATCAATGGATGGAGCGCTTGCGACTCTCTTGCAGCATCCGCAACTAGATCCACATCTTCTTGATTGTAATGGAAACACGCTTGCCCACCTCTATCTTATGGCAGGAAGAATGCCTCCATCCGGGTTACAGGTCGAGTGGAATGCAGTAAATCATGACAAGCAGACAGTCGTTCATACTGCAGTAGTCCACTCCTCTCTTGAGATACTGCAAGCTCTTTTAGAGAAACTGAAAAGTTTGGATCTACTCTCTATTATCAATGTTCAAGATCCTCATGGACTATCCCCGCTCTTTTTAGCAGTAAGAGAGGATGATGAGGAAAAAGCAAAGCTCTTAGTGGAGTTCGGTGCAGATATCAATGCCTATAATGCGTGGCTTTTAACACCCCTTGCTTTTGCAGCAATGCATCCAGGTTTTTCGTTAGCTATGATGCGACTCCTTTTAACGCATGGTGCCGATCCAAATCTTCCTATAACCAGAAACCGCCAATCAGTCGTTTCCTTACTCTTAGAAAAAGAACCAGCCTATTTTAGGGCATGGCTTGAGCATGGTGGTAAGGCATACAAAGCCAGATTGTTTAACGGGTTTCTTTTGACTCATGAAATGAAACAATCCTTTTATAATCTGTTACAAGCAGCTGAGTGTTCCTATGATTCGGTCACACCGACAGGGCTTTTGCCTATCCACACCGCTGCGGCCTCAGGCAATATCTCTGGCATGCAGCACATCATCTCTCTTCGCAATGATATGCTCACAGCTACTGTTGAGGCAATCGGAGAAGTAAAGAAAGGGCAAGAGATGTTGCTGCAGGGAGCCACACCTCTGCATATGGCAGCAAGGAATAACCAGCTCGCAGCTGTTGATTTTTTGCTTAAGCGAAAGGCAGATCTTTCAGCAAAGACAGTGCAAGGTGAAGATGTCTACAGCTTTGCGGCAGGCCATGCATCAAAAACGATGATGGATCGATTCTTGCCCTATAAGATAGCCAGTGACCCAAATACGATCTCTATCGCCTT
>JAFEGS010000376.1 GCA_018239705.1 Verrucomicrobiota bacterium
TAGATGAACGAGCAAACAAAGTAGACGTAGCTAGAAAAGAGGCTGAACAAAAGGACCAGCGTGCCAACTCGGTCAAGATTGGTGCTTTCGTCGATATCGGGACGAACATAGTTAAAAATTGTACCAGTAACCCAGGCGCTTGCAAGAAAGCCAACAAGCATCGCAATAAACAATACTACAGAACCCAAGAAGGGCAGACTGTGCATCAACCCACCAACTGATAAATGAAACATATCAAGCTCCATTAATAAATTATAAATAGAGCTATAGTATAAATATTATTTCATTAAATGTCAATAATTATGTTGATAGGCAAGTAGAGCAAAGGTCAATGATGAAAACGATATAACGATAGGAACGATCAACTTTCATCGTTCCTATCGTTATATCGTTTTTTAGTGTCGTTGTTAAAGCCTCCGCCAATCAGCCGTAGGCTGCCTCAAATATCTTGTCCATTCTTTTTGAGAGCTCGTGTGCTGTGCCACGCTTTCGCGCTGTAGTGTGGAGCATCTGCAGTATCATCTGCTCAAAATACTCTTTTGCAGTTTTCTTGGAACCTTTTTGCACCAAGTATTGCCGTCGCCATTTTGTGCCATGCTTAATGCGGTTCCTCAGCTGCTTGTAACGATGGTAGAGAGATCCTTTTGCATCCTTTACATAAGATCTATCTTGCCAGTGGGCCATTTTACCGTGAAAGAGCCAGTAGAGCACGCACCCCACAGCATAGACATCTGCTTTGTAGTATTCCTTACCGTGCATATTTCTGCGATAGAGCCCCTCAGGTG
The DNA here is from genome assembly GCA_018239705.1 of Verrucomicrobiota bacterium. Taxonomy (GTDB): domain Bacteria; phylum Chlamydiota; class Chlamydiia; order Chlamydiales; family FEN-1388; genus SZAS-6. The sequence goes on from JAFEGS010000376.1 coordinate 786, forward strand.
CTGTGTACTTGGTATTCCCCTGCACTTTTGTGTTACCGGCCTTCTTGGCTTGGGTGGCACGCCCAAGGTCGGCTATGCAGGCTTTGACCTCTCGCCTTCCCGGCCTTCCTTTAGGTATGTCTACAAAATAATTTCTTGCGCCTAGATCGCGGTGCACAATGCCCTTTTTATGCAGAGCAGAGAGCCCCTTAAGGATATCTGAAGCAATTTTCATCTTTTCATACAGGCTCAAATGTGTGCGCTTTTCCAGGACGCTATGAAGCGACCCCGGACGATAGAGCTTTGAGTAGATGGTGCGGTAGTGTTTGCTACGCTGTCTATAGCAGCCAAACCCCACTGTTTCAAATAGGCCGGGAGCGCCGTGCATTTTTTTGGTTATTGCATGCTCTCTCGTCTGTTTTGTCTTCTGTACAGCACGGGCAACTACTTTGGGGTGTTTGTTTGTGTGGTTATAGTGAATAGCCTTATATACTTTCTTGTAGGCGCCCGCTCCAATAAAGGTATCTTTGCTATCGAGCACGATAAAGGACGATTTGAGCTCTGGATCATACTCTACAGCATGTGCGAGGCCCGATCGATTCTTTGAGAGGAATGTTTTCTTCTTTTTGACAAGCTTTGGCAGTGCTGTTTCAATAAAAAGCGCTGTCTGCATAATGTCAGATCGTTTTAATGAAAGATTGGTGTGGTACTTTTTGATTTTTCGAGTGGCATCGATAGCATCTAGCACCGGCTGTGCGTTGTGCTCTTTGGCTATTGCCTGAAGCTCTGTGAGGGTGATTTTGTCTCCGAGGTTACGCTTGATGAGCCGTCCTAGCTGGTCATAGCGCTTACTCTGTATATCTTTTTCTGCCTGTTGCTTTACAGATGTTTCGGCTCCAAGCTGCCCACAGGCAAGCGATAGAGCCAAAAAAAGGGCGAGGTACATAAGAAACTCCTGGTTTTTTGTGCAGATACACAAAAAAACCATACATTTCAACTGCGAATATTAAAACCGCGAAGATCGCGAAGCAAGCGAA
>JAFEGS010000377.1 GCA_018239705.1 Verrucomicrobiota bacterium
AAAGAGCGCCCCTTCTATGGCGAGCTTGTGCAGATGATGTCATCAGGACCCATAGTCACTATGGTTATTGAGGGCGAAAATGCAGTGAGCAAACTCAGAGAAGTGGTTGGTGCTACAGACCCGAAAAAGGCTGCAGTAGGTACCATACGTGAGGTGTTTGGAAGTAACATCACAGACAACGCCATTCACGCATCCGATAGCTTGGCTAGTGCCACGCGAGAAATTCCTTTCTTCTTCACAGAGCAAGAGATTTTCTAGTTACAACTCAAAATGCTCGCCAAAGTATGTGTGGCGGGCATGTTCATTGTTCACAAGCTCCTCGACGGTTCCGGAGAGGAGCACCTTTCCTTCACTCACAAGATAGCTCCTATCGACAACAGAAAAGATCTCCCGTGCATTGTGGTCGGTAATCAAGATCCCAATCTGTTTTTTTGCAAGCAATCGGACAATATGCTTTACATCCTGAATGGCAATGGGGTCGATATTTGCAAAGGGCTCGTCAAGCATAAGGCAGGTGGGATTGGTCACCAAGGCTCTTGTAATCTCAAGTCGTCTTCTTTCTCCACCGGATAGTGTTGAGGCTCTTTTGTCTGCAAGGGCTGAGAGGTGCAGCTCATCTAAAAGCTCTTTTAAGCGTTCCTGCCTTTGATCAGAGGTCAAAGGCAATGTTTCCAAAATGCAGAGGATATTCTCTTCGACAGTAAGATCTCGAAACACCGACGGCTCTTGCGCAAGATAGCCAAGCCCCATTCTCGCCCGCACATCAATAGGAAGGCGCGTCACATTTTCGCCATTAAAGGTCACATCTCCTGCATCGGGCTGGATCAACCCAATGGCCATGTAAAAAGCAGTTGTTTTCCCTGCCCCATTGGGTCCAAGTAGGCCCACGACCTCACCAGGAGCCACTTCAAAAGAGAGGCCATTGACGACAGCTCTTCCTCCGTAGTACTTCACGAGATTTTGAACGACAAGTCCTTTCTTCATTCTCTTATTGCTCCTTCGGTCGCAAGGCATTTTGGTATTCAATCTGGACAGAGCCCTCTGCCTGCATGTCGTGCACAACATAGGAAGAGTTGGGTCCCTCAGATTTTTTCATGATTACTCTCATTGCACGGCTTGAAGCTTTGACAGGAATTGTCTCCTTTCCATCTACCATGAGCGTACTATAGACCACTTTTAGTGGTGGATTTGCTGTAAATACCCCCTCAAGGGTAGGACAGTTGATATCGGCCTCTTCAGAGCTGATAGTACTTCCGTCGCGAAGCTGTACGTTGACATTGCCATAGAGCAAAATCTTCTGCGGCGTAAGAAGCATCTTTGCTTCCCCTTCTCGCTCCGGCAAGATAATAACTGCTTTATCGCATGCAATAGCGCCAAATTGATGCGTCAGGTGCACAGCGCCCACAAGCGTGATTTTTTTTCCATCGTAATCGACGTCGCCTGCTTCCAGGTGGCTAAGCGGGGTAGCAGCAAGCGGTGAGACACATACAGAAAAAAGAGTGAGAATTAAAATTATGATTACCATATCCCCTGCTCGGTCATTATTTCAACAGTAAGATTTTCTGCGTAAAATTTCTTTTGATCGGTCTCTGAAAAGACAACCATCGAGCTGGCTCGTCCAATGGCTTCAGGATTAAGTTTCAGAGGGTTTTCTACAATATCGTGCCCTTCCGCCTCAAAGGTCCAGAATTTCACATCATAGGCAGTAACTGAGTGTGCATTCGGGTCGTGCACCGCCCTTTGCGCCTCAAAATAGCGAAAACGCTGCATTGGCCGCAAGGCGCTCGT
>JAFEGS010000378.1 GCA_018239705.1 Verrucomicrobiota bacterium
ATTTCAGTTTCAGATAGCTCTGTAGGTTTGAATAACCCGGAAAAACCAGAGAGCTCTCCGCTGGCAGATCGCTTTGCCAGGGCCTTTACCTTTGCTGTGTCAGATCCTGAAAGCCGCTCTTCGAGAAGGTTTTGCATTTTACTCATGGGTTATCCTTTCAATCGTGAGACTACTTCTTGGGTCAGTTGGATAAAGTCTTGACCTGCACGGCTCTCTTTAGCAAGCTTTGAGACCTCAAAGAGTGGCTTTCCAAATACCGAAGCCGTTCCAATATCGGCATCGCGACGGATTTTTGTGGTAAAGCATTTATCAGGGAAGGTGCGGTCGATAACGTTCAAAAAACTTGTATTATTTTTTCCGCGAGCATTCCAGAACGAAATGACGACCCCTAAAATGTTCATGGGGTGCCTCTCTGCAATGGTGTGCATGAAGTGAGAGAGCCTTTCGAGCCCCTTGATGCTATAAAATTCACATGTGGCGCAGACGATAGCCTCTGTGGCTGCAATGAGCGCAGACTCTGTGAGCCAGCAGAGAGAAGGCGGCGTATCGATGATGACATATTCGTAATCGACCGTTTTCAAAACCTCTCTGAGCCTCTCATGCGAGTAGCGATCTGCCGCGAGCGCTCCTGTGACCTCGACGCGTTCAAGCCATGTATCTGCGGGGACAATATCGAGGCCAGAGACGCAGGTTTTTTGAATAACTTGGGTTATCTCTTTTGTTCCCTGAAGGACGGAGGCCATGCTGTCGAGTGAATCTGGATCAAGGCCAAGGCCGAGCGTGAGGTTGGCTTGGGCGTCAAAATCGACAAGAAGCACCCTCTTGCTGTGAAATCGGGCTAAAGCGGCAGCGAGGTGGAGGCTCGTTGAAGTTTTGGCTGTCCCTCCCTTAAAGCTACTGACTGTGAGAATATGTTTTTTCATACAGGTCCTTTCGGTGTGATCAAATGCAGCAGTATCGCAAAAGATAGCTTTTTTTGATATTTTTGTTTATACATCAGGTTTTTAGCGGAGGGTGAGTTGCAAAATATTGATGATATCATGGACGAGGTAGAGGTCGGGCCCGATCATCCCCTCTTCTATTCGCGTCTCTGCACATCACTCATAAGGGCCAATGCAAAAGCAGCTCAAAATGAGCAAGAGGAGATAGAGCAGATTTGTGCAAACGAATTTGATAGCCTCTCTCACTCTCTCGATCGCACCCAAATTCAAGAGAGCTGCTCCGTCAGAAATGTGATAAAAACAAGGCAGATAGCAACAAAAGTAATCGGGGATGATGGAGAAATCAGAGCTGACAATCTGGATGCCTGTATTGCTGCCATGAAGAAAAACCTCTACTCTTTAGCACCTGTTCGATATGTCGATGCAGTTCGAGATGAGCATATTTTGCGAGTGCTCCAACAGCTTCGAGATGACAAAGAGGCTGCACGTCTGTTGCGATACATGACTCGGCCTGTCTCCAATCGCCTAGCTGAGCAGGTTGTGCGCGATACGCTCCTTCTTGCTTCCTCCGTGCCTGTAACGGATGTTCATGTTCGAAGAGCCTGCCTCTCAGCATGGCTCTGTAGTTTGCGGCAAAGCCTTGGTTCCTGTTTTGCCACAGCCCCAGCCATTATCATTCAGCAAGAGCAGCCTCGCTCGTTTTTGCGCGATATGGACGAGATGATGAACACCGGCCGGATGAAGAGGACCTATGCAGGAGTGGAGCATAGCGTCCCAATGAGCATCACGTGGGGTAATGGCGATCTTCGAAAAGCCCTTATCTTAGACTCCAACCTCTCTCT
>JAFEGS010000379.1 GCA_018239705.1 Verrucomicrobiota bacterium
GATTTACCATGAAGAGCATCACTTGCTCTGTTTTTTACTGAATCGTGAACTGTATATTGAGTGTTATCTCTACCTTGTAATGTGTTATCGCTAATCATAATATTGCCCTCAAAAGTGTAATTACAAAACTTTATCTCTCTGCTTTTCATAATATTATAATATTTATTTTACATCAAGAGGAGTAGTAGGCTTGATCTCTTGCATTTATTTCAAAAAATGATATAATAAACTAAATTTACACCGAAAAATAAAAATTATAGCTGCATAAAGGGGGTGAAATGGAACCTGAAGTAACCGTAAGTGGATGGGAAGCAAAAGCCCTGAACACTCTTCACACCCTGACAGGTGTTGAGTGGGATTCGCAAAAAGTTGCCGGTACTTTCTATACAAAAATAGCATTCCCTGAGGAAGCCTCAAGGCAAGTTGTTAACACACTGCGCTCCTTCGAAATGAAGGCAAGCTGCGTCCCAGGACCTGAGAGCAGCACATCATATGTCAGGGTATCGAGCTCGACTATCCAGAAGGCAGGGGGCTATACTTCTTTCGCATTTCCATGCATTGCACAGCTAGTCAGAGAAGATATAAAAATAAAATTTAATAGTCTTAACCAGCGAAATGGTGAGATTGAAGGCTGGATAAAAGAGCATGAAGGATACAGCTTTGATGCTGTGAATCGATTTGATCCTGACTCTCGAGGAACGAGATGCCCAAAACTCACAGAGCTTACCTATAGTAAGACCATCTGCTATGAGGACGAAGACGGTGCTACACACACCGAGACAATGCAAGTTCCCTTTTGCTGCCATGCAAATAGCGTCGTACTGAACGGCATGCGCGTTATCTGCTCACAAGCCCCAAGGGATGATACAGAAGGTGAATTTTGGCAAGCTGTCAAAGCAAAATCAAGCATGATCTTAGACCTGACCAATAAAACTGACCGCGAGAAGAAGGAGGTGCAGCGATACTTCCCACCCGAAATAAATGATGTATGTGCATACGACGTAGGGGATATTCGCGTAACCTGCATAGCTGAGGAGAGAGATATTGCAGGGGACAAGAGGCTTAAACGACACTATTATGTCGTCCAAGAAGGTGCAGAGCTCAGCGGAAAAATGGTCTCCAGGCTGCACTTTCGGGGCTGGCCCGATTCGGGCGCGGTGAGTGTAGAGGACTTAAGCATGATTGTGCACTATATACGCTCTCAAAAGCTTGTGAATGAAGTAGAGCTTTTATGGATGCATTGCCGAGCAGGAGTTGGGCGCACGGGAACGGTGACAGTGGCTCTTGTGCTGGCACAGATGAGGGAAGAGGGGACTCTTACTTTGGAAAATTACGCTGAGGTTATAGATGAGCTGATTATCGAGGGAAGAAAGCAGAGAGATATCTTATTTGTGCAGGATGTAAGTCAGTACCAGCTCCTGCATGATTTTGCGAAAAATCTCTTTTGATAAATAGGTATGCATGGTATGGGGTAGCAGCAGACAAGGAGATTTTATGGACCATGCAATACTGCTCGCTCGGATTTTTGGCCCTCTGTACATTATAATCGCATTGTGGGTGCTGCTGCGTACCGACCATGTGACCAATGTACTTGCAACTATCAAGACCAATCAGACACTTCTCTATTTAGGTGGGACTATCAACCTATTACTAGGACTCGTTATCTTGGCACTCTACAGTACCTGGTCATGGCACTTGGTAGTGATTTTGACGATTATAGGATGGGCGCAGCTCATTCGAGGAATTCTCGTCTTTTTTGCCCCACAAGTTTTTGTACA
>JAFEGS010000037.1 GCA_018239705.1 Verrucomicrobiota bacterium
AAACCAACGAATTGTTTTACAAATGATCTGTGAGAACGCTGTGGTCCTAAAGCCATCCTCCGATTCTTTTCTCAGGCAAGTAGAGCTTTCTTCTCGCAGTGTGAGCCTGGCAATTCAAGCCTTAGAAAAATCAGACCATATCGAGCATACCAAAGAAGGCTACCGCGCGATTGATCCTGTCACAAAGCATATCCTAAGCACCTGATTGGAATGGTGGGAGGTCGGAGAGGTTTTTCAGCCCGAAATGTTTAAGAAATTCTTTTGTTGTTGCAAAAAGTGATGGCCTTCCGGGTGTTTGAGCTCTTCCTGTAACTTCAATGAGCAGTCGCTCCTGCAGGTGCGCAAGAACGCCTGAAGAGTCGACCCCTCTGATGGCCTCGATCTGCGCCTTTGTCACAGGCTGTTTGTAGGCAATGATGGCGAGTGTCTCGAGCGATGCCTGGCTCAATTTATCTTTTCTGCGGTTGTTAAACAGAAGCTGTACATAAGGGGCAAAGTCAGCCTTGGTGCGAAGGAGATAGCCTTCAGCAATATTTTCCAGGCCAAAAGAGCGGTTTTGTTCGATATACTCGTTCTGCAGCTCTAAAAGTATTTTTTTTATTTCACGGCCTGTTGCCGGAGTGGTTGGAGTGATGATCTGCTGGATCTTCTGTATTGACAGCGGCTCTGATGTGGCAAAGAGAAGTGCTTCTACGATCGATTTTGTGCCGTGCATAGGTATACTCCGATTTTTGAGTCTTTCACAAGATAGGCCTCTTGATTTTTCATGAGCTCGAGTATGGCTAAAAAAGTAACAATGAGCCGATCTTTACTGTGCGAGGGAGAAAAGAGGTCATTAAAGAGGAGCGTTTGAGAGGCGAGCGCATAACGCAGCTCATCGAGTGCATCTGCTACTCTCCATTCCTCTTCTACGATGATGCTGAAACGGTCTTGTGCCTGTTTCCAGACCTGCGAGAAGAGGCGCGAAAATTCTTCGATATCGAGCGCGATCGTTGGAGCTTGCCGGATCACCGGCTCTTGAGGTAGGCTAAGGCTTCGTAGATAGTGGGCAGTTTGCTCTCGCTCTTTTGTTGAAAAGGTAGCGGCCACCTGTCGAAACGAGCAGTATTCCTCTGAATTGGGCATAAAGGCAAGTTCGCCATTCTCCTGACCCTCTTCTGCCTCTTGAGGAAGTAGTCGTACGCTTTTGAGGTAGATGAGATGGGCAAAGATAGCAATAAAGCTCGCTGCCTTATTTTCTAGAGTCAGCTCATCTCGATGCTTATCGATCAAGGCGTGAATCGAAAGGGTAAAGAGCTCTACCTTTTCTTTTTGTACCGCTACAAATAGCTCTTCAAGTGAGATGTCCGCATTCAAAGCTGTCATTTTTTCGTTTTGGTACTTTTTGCCTTAGTCGTTTTTGTTTTTTTCGTTGTCGTTTTCTTTGTAGCTGCAGCCTTCCCCTTTCTTGCAGTCGCTTTTTTTACGTAAGGGGTTTTGGGATGGTTTTCATACTTTGCCAGTACGGTTTCCACATCATTGCCAATGACATCGCATGCAGGGTACTCAGAGCAGGACAAAAAGGGCTTTCCAAATCGAGATCGCCGCTGTACGAGATGGCCTTCACAGCCAATTGCCGGACAGGATACTTTCTCTGTGAGCAGTGATTGCGCGCTCTCGCCTTTCTTTGGAATTGAAACGATTCCTTTGCAATCTGGATATTTCGTACAGCCAAGGAAGGGACCAAACTTGCCAAAACGCAGCTTCATCTCCTCTCCACATTTGGGGCAGCGCTGCTCCCAATCGAAGTCCGGTTCGTAGTCGTTTTTATCAAAGGTTACTTCCTCAAGGGAGCTTGTGTAGTCGCATTCGGGGTAGTGCTCGCAGCCTAGAAAATACTTTGTTTTAGACCAGACCTTTTGCAGTAGCCCTCCGCATTTTGGACAGGGGATATCAGTTGCAATTTTGGGTATGATCACACTATTTTCTGCAGTTTCCAGCGTTGGTGAGAACTCAGCCCAAAAGTCCTTCAGTACGGTAATCCAATTTTTTTTGTCTTCAGCTACCTCTTCGAGGTCATCTTCCATATGCGCAGTGAAGCGAATATCCATGATCTGCGTAAAATTGACTTCCAATACTTCACAGATGAGTCTTCCCAGCTCTGTCGGCTTGAGACGATTCTGCTCTTTGGTGGTGTAGTCGCGGCTCTGGATTTTCTTCATGATCGTAGCATAGGTAGATGGTCTGCCAATACCCGATTTTTCTAGCTCTTTAACGAGTGAAGCCTCTGTAAAGCGAGGAGGAGGTCGTGTAAAGGACTGTGCGTAGTCAAGGTGCAATAGCTTCAACAGCTCTTCAATCGTGAGCGGTGGCAGGAGCGCATGTTCGTCATTTTCTTGTTCCTCATCGTGCTTTTCTTCATACAGAACGAGAAAGCCTTGAAATTTGATTTGAGAGCCTGTAGCCCTCAGCATATAGCGATCGGCTGCCTGAATGTCTACGGAAACAGTATCGTAAATAGCAGGATTCATTTGGGAGGCTAAAAAGCGCTTCCATACAAGTGTGTAGAGGTTATACTGCTCTTTCGTGAGATAGTCGCGTATCTTATCGGGATGGTGATGAAGATTAGTAGGTCGAATAGCTTCGTGAGCATCTTGTGCACTTTTTTTGGACTGGAACTTGCGAGGCGTTTCTGGTAGAAACTGAGGACCGAACTCTTTTAAGATATAGTCTCTCGCTTCATTGATAGCTTCCGGAGCAATCCGCACCGAGTCAGTTCTCATATAGGTGATCAAGCCCTCTGCGCCTTCGCTTCCAAGGTCGACCCCTTCATACAGAGATTGTGCAATTTCCATGGTCTTTGCCGGGGCAAAGCGGAAATGCCTGCTTGCCTCTTGCTGCATTGTGGAGGTAATAAATGGAGCTTCAGGGTTTCGCTTCTTCTCTTTTTTCTCAATGTTCTTTACGCGAAATTCTGCTCGCTCAAGCTCGCCTGCAATGCTCTTTGCTATCTCTTCTGTGTTTACAAGGACATAGTCTTCACCCTCAACCTTGTTTGGCTGGCGCTCTTTCTCTACCCTTTTTTTGTCAATTGAGTACAAATAGGCTGTAAATGGCTTTTCAGATGTTTGCGATTGCAGTTTTGCTGAAAGCGTCCAGTACTCCTGTGGAATAAAGGCTTCGATCTCTTTTTCTCTATCTACAACAAGTTTAAGCGCTGCAGACTGCACGCGACCTGCAGATACCGATTGTCCTCGTCCGCGCTTAAGGCGTCTATTGAGAAGAGGAGAAATAGTATAGCCTACCAGGCGGTCTAAAAGGCGTCTCGATTGCTGTGCATTTATCAAAGCATCGTTAAGTTCTGTTGGATTGCGTACTGCCTCCTGCACCGCATCGCGTGTGATTGAATTGAACGATATACGCTTGATCTGGGAAGTTGCGGGCAGGATTTGGCTGATGTGCCAGGCAATAGCCTCTCCCTCTCTGTCAGGGTCAGTTGCGAGGTAGATTATTTCGCACTCTTTCGCACTTTTTTTCAGCTTTGCAATGACATCTTTTTTCTTTGGCAGGAGGACATAGTTCGGCTCAAAATTTTTCTCTATATCAATGCCAAACTCTTTCTCCGGAAGGTCCCTTACATGGCCATAGGAGGATTCAAACAGATAGGTTGGCCCCAATAGCTTTTGCAGCGTTTTGATTTTTGCAGGGGACTCAACAATAATTAATGACTTTGCAGACTTTGCCATATTCCTACTTTTTTATATAACGCTTTCCAGGCAGTTCTTTTATTAAAGCCTTCAACATCAATTGCATAAGAGTAGATTGAAGGTGAGAAACGGGAAGGGCAGTTGCATATGAAAGCTGATCTAAAGATAATTCAGATCGCGACAAAAAATCAAGAATTTTTTGCTCATCGGGCAAAAGTGGCGGTAGTACTCCTTTTTCTGTAGCCCGAGGTGTCTGGCGCAAATGGAGCGCATGGGCAATCTGATCGGGGTGGTGAGCAAGCTCTGCCTTACCGCTTTGGATAAGATGATGGTTGCCTTCGTATACCTCTTGTAGAGCTCGTCCGGGGAGGGCAAAGAGCCGTTTTTTCTGCTCGTATCCCATAGACATTGTAAGCATAGAGCCACTTTTAAGTGGGGCCTCTGCTACCAGCAGAGCGTCGGCAAAGGCGCAGATCAGCCGGTTTCGCTTTGGAAAGCTGAAACGAGTGGGCGGTGTCTGCATGGGGAGTTCACTGATAACGGCGCCCTTGGCTGCAATTTCCTCTGCGAGTGCACTATTTTCTCTTGGGTAGATGTCTGCAATTCCGGAGCCTATTATGGCGAGCGTCGACCCTGTGAGCAAGGCTCCTCTGTGTGCTGCCGTATCGATACCGCGGGCAAGGCCGCTGACAATAGAGGCGCCAAGACCGGCTAGTGTTTTAGCAAATAGATAGGCACATTCTTTACCCCATTCTGTCGCATTTCGCGTACCGATGATAGCAGCGCAAGGCTGCTCTTTTGCTGGAAGTGTACCTTTACAGTAGAGTATGAGAGGGCAGTCGGCAAGAGTTTTGAGCTTCTCCGGGAATTGAGGAGCGTAGTAGGGGATGAGATCGGTGTGTAGCCTATCTGCAAGCTTCAGCTCTCGTGCGCAATACTCACTTACCTGTCCCGATTGGAAGAAGGCGTGGCTTGCCGCCGGTAGCGCTATGGGAAGTAGCTCCCCTCTCGTACATGCCTCCAGGGCAGCTCTTATAGATGGGTAGTGTGCAATAAGCTCCCTTGCTTTCTTACTTGATAGACCAGGGGTTAAAACAAATGCTAGTAGAGCTTCACGTTCGTTAGAGGAAAGGGAGGGGTAGAGAGTATCCACCCCTGATTTGCATTGACTAGAATGCAACAGAAAGCGTTCCTTTGATCGTGGCGATCTCTTCGCCAAGCTGCACAATTCGGCACATGCCGTTTTGTCGTACGCTATCTGTTGAAGCCTCATGTTCGTATGATGTACTTAAGAACAAAGAGACCTCTTCTTCACACTCTACGCAGTGTGAATGTTCAATTTGAGTTGCTAACATATCGCACCTATGCGACTAATTTTCAAAATAAAAAATTTTTTTCTCGAATATCGCTTTTTGGCTTGCAGACTGCTGTTCACCCCCTTTTTGCCCGCGTCTACTCGTGAGTTTTACAAAGTTTTTAAAGAAAATTTTCACAAACAACTGTGTAAATTTTCTTTTTTCTTATCTATCAGTGACCTTAAAATATTTCAACTATTTGTATTAATAGTTTTTGATAAATAATCCAGCAGAGAGGCATCTTTCTCTTGCAAATGGGCTAGAAAGAGAGATGCATATTCTTTTTCCTGGCTGTTTAAAGCATTACTTGGCTGTGTAATTCCAAGAAATCCTTTTAATTCGTTTAGTGTCTGTTCAAAATTATTTTGCTCACCTGTAGCTTTTTCCAGCGTGGCGATGTGCAAAAGCAGAAATGCTCGAAGAAGATACTGGCTTGTCGTTTGGTTGCTCATAGTCTCTTTTAATTGATTAGCCTTCTCTAGCGCTTCTTTGGGCTGGTTCATTCCTGCAAGGCGGGATACTTCAGAATAGGCTGCAAGATTGGTGAGGCCGATGCGTTGAAGCTGGCCTACCGATCTTTGCGCATAGGGATCAATTTCGCTGCCTCTATTTGCAAGTATCAGCTCTTGCGCGATGAGCCCATCATAGCGGTTTTGGAGCGAGGGATAGGCTGTGCAGATCTCTTGGAGTTTGCGAAGTGCTCCTTCCTGCTCCTCTTCTGTATCTGTTGAAGGGCCTGCCTGAACCTCTTGAGCAAGTGTATTAGCAGTCTGGATAGTCAGATACTCTGCCGTCTTTTTGTTAGAGCTGATCCATATGTAGATATAGGCAATGCTTGCAATAGCTATCAAAACAGACAAAATAATTTTTCTGTTGGAGACGATCCACGTTGCCATGGGTGAGTCTTCTTCACAAGGGACGCAGGACGCGCACGACTTTCGTTCTTTTTCTTTTATCGTTTGTGACATGATCTACCTAACAAATTTAGAATATGGAGAAATCGCCCGATTTTACTCGTTTTATGATCAGAAATTCAACAGAAATTTGCAAAATATTGCCTTTAAGCGCTATCAACTAGGAAAACAAGGCTTGCGATGCACTATAACTCTCCCCTATTTATTTTTCTCTTTACACTCCTAGTGGCTATTTTTTTTGCGTGGAAAAGGTGGAAAAAAGCCCCTCCGGCATTACCTGTTACATCTGAAGCACTGTTTGTCAAAAGAAGGGGCTGGAAGTTATATGCGGTTTTCTTCCCAGAAGCCAGTTACTGGATAGCGTGTCTGATTTTGCTGTTTGCCCTCTCAGATCCTCGCGGGAGCCCATCTCAGGGAGGGATATTTAGCCAGAAGAGAGCCGTGCCGCGAAAGGGGATTGCCCTTTACTTTTTACTCGATCAGTCGGGATCTATGATTGAACAGGTCTCAGTTACCACTCCATCGGGAGAGATCGACAAGGAGAGAAAAATTGATATTGCAAAGAGGGTCATTTCTCAATTTATTCTTGGAGATGAGGCATTGAACATGCCGGGAAGGGAAAATGACCTTATTGGGCTTGTTGCATTTGCTCGCGTGCCAAACGTAATCTCCCCTCTTACGCTCGATCGGCAAAAGGTTGTGGATAGTCTTATGGCCCTACAGCCCATCCAGGAGGCTAGGCTCAATGGGACGGCAATTGGGTATGCCATTTTCAAGACCGTGAACATGATTGTGGCCACAAAATACTTTGCTGAGCGCAATAGCCAAAACAGTAAACCGGCGTACGTGATTGATAATCAAGCAATTGTCATCGTTACAGATGGGCTGCAAAGCCCAAACCCTGCAGACAAATTTAGCCAGTTTAGATTTATGCCTCCGGACGAGGCTTTGGACTATGCCAGGGCAAACGGTGTGAGGATTTATTACGTCGGCGTCGATCCCATTTTTGCACGAGCTGAAACGGCAGATGAGGTGAGGCGTCTGAAAAGCGAATTGCAAAAGACAGGAGGCGACTTCTTTTTAGCAACCGTTTCGCTTCCTATTGAAGAAATTTTTGCTAAAATAGACACGCTGGAAAAAAGCGCACTACCCCCAGCCACAGTGGCAAATGAGGTCTCTTATATACCATATGTACTGCTGCTGGCTCTGGTAGTGCTCCTTTTTGGGGTGTTGGCAGAGACCGTAGTTGTGAGACGGGTGCCTTAAAGGAAATTTTGCTGTACAGCTCTTCGGAGTACGCCTTCAAGTAGGGGCCGTACTTTATGGCCTTGAATGGTCATCTGGCCTTGTTGTGTGCTATTCACCAATGTGATGACATCGTCTGCTTTGATGGCAATAACCTCTGTCATCTCTTTCTGATAGTGTTTGAGGCCCTTTTTGCTATTTGCCTTTTGGAAGTCTGCCATTGGGTTGCCTTTGATCTTCAGCGGGACAAAATAGGTGACGGAGGTGTTGTGCATATCTATTTTGTTCACGTGGTATTTGCCCTGGTCGTTAAGCATTTTTTTGATGGTTTTGCCTTTTGCAAAAACATCATGGCTCTCTTCGTGAAGCTCTCTAATTGCACATTTATGAATGGATTCATGCCTGTCTCGTTTTCCACCGAATGCAGATACTTCTCCATTGCGTTCAACTCCAAAATAGAGATGTTTAGTATTATGATATTTCCCAACTGGGATAACAAAAGCACCTGTGTAGGTCATAATTACTCCTAATAAATATTGCTTATAAAGAATCATTTATTTTATAAAAAATGTCAACAATTTACTAAGAGAGTAGATCATGGAAGCAAATATACAAGTCCTCTATTCATATCTCTTTCCTGTCGAATGGGAATATCAGTTAGAAAAAAAATTAGATCACATTGCTGGAGATAACGAGAGGTATTGGGATGATTTCCTCTTGCAGCTCAATCGGATGAGCAGTAGCGAAGTTATACACAATATTCCAAGGGAAAACAGCAGGCAGGTAATAATAAACCTGATAAAGAACAGAGAGATATTTTGTACCATTAGCAAGGCAAT
>JAFEGS010000380.1 GCA_018239705.1 Verrucomicrobiota bacterium
ACAATTGCTCTTACTAAGCTCAACGCCATCTTTCGTCAGGCTGCAGGCTCTCAGATTATCGTCAATGCCCACCGCATTAATGAAGGGCAGATGCCCTTTACCAAAAATAGCGGAAGAGGCGATTTTCTCTTCTTTGAAGCAAAAGAGCCGGACGAGGTACGAAAAGAGATCCTCGATCTCGTCGTCAATAGAATCCCAAAGCAGTATCGCTTCGACCCCAAACGCGATATTCAGGTCCTGGCGCCAATGAAAAAGGGCATATGCGGCATAGATGTCCTAAATCGAGACCTGCAGGCAGTACTCACCCCTAACGATAGTACTCCCCACTTCTTCCGAAATGGGGATAAGGTGATGCAGACACGCAATAACTACTCAAAAGATGTCTTTAACGGAGATATTGGCATTGTTACGGCTGTTCAGGAAGATGCCATCGTCGTACAGATGGATGAGAAGGAGGTTCGCTATGAGGTGAGCGAGCTTGGCGAGTTGGTACTTGCCTATGCGGTATCGGTGCATAAGTTTCAGGGCAGTGAATGCCCTTGCGTGGTCATGCCGGCACATACATCCCATTTTAAACTGCTTACAAAAAATCTTCTTTACACCGGAGTCACGAGGGGAAAAAAATTGGTGGTTCTTGTAGGCACAAAAAAGGCCCTTGCCATAGCGGTGAAGAATGAAGATGTCCAGTTACGCTATACAGGGCTTCAATGTCAACTAAAGGGATCTGATGCACATCTACTCTAAAAAAATTGTCGAATTCATTACGCACATCAGGCAGACAGCAAAGGCCATTTTAGCTAACGAAATACGTCTGAGAGTATATGGAGATCGCTTCTACGACCAATGGCGGACATCTTATCCTATCAATATCGTGATATACAACCATACGCGCACCTTGGGCTACTTTCATCCCGACTTTTATGAGCTCGGCTTTCATGAGTGCCTCTGTTACTCAACAAAACAGCAGCTCCACAACATAATCAGGCACGAACTTGCCCACTACATCACCTTCATCAACTATGGAGAGCATATTGAGCCTCATGGAGTGGAATTCAGGGCATTTTGTGCGAGAATGGGATGGGGTGAAGAGGTCTATAGGGCGAGCAGCTGCCTTGAAACGGGCGAGCAGACTGCAGATGAGGAAAAGAGCAGCATTTTTAGAAAAATTCAAAAATTAATGGCTCTTGCCTCCAGCAGCAATGAACACGAAGCTGAGCAGGCCATGATCAAGTCGCAAGAGCTTCTCTTAAAGCACAATATGGATTCACAAGCCATTGAGAGCGATGAAGAGGAAAAGATGTACCTCAAGCGCATTCTGAAGCAAAAAAAGAAAGATGCGAAGATGACCTCGATAGCGCGAATATTGCAGACATTTTTTGTAAGCACCGTCTACAACCGAGCAGGAGACTATTCCTATCTTGAAATTCTAGGCAGTAAAGTAAATGTTGATATAGCAGAGTATGTGGCAGGTGTACTCCAGCATGAGCTAGATACGCTATGGCTGAAAGCCAAAAACATAGCTAACTTGAAGGGTACAATTGCAAAAAACTCCTTCTTCTTAGGCCTTGCAAAGGGATACTGCAATAAAATTGAAGCGCTGAAAAGGGTGCACAGTAGTGACCAGAGTAATGCACTGATGGTTATTGAAAAGAAGCTGGTAGCTGCAAAAGCCATGGCCTATCGCCATCTCACGAACACAAAAAGCAGTGGACACTACTGCCACGAGTCATCGACTCTTGGCGAAGCGATGGGCAAAGAGCTCAACATTAAGCCGG
>JAFEGS010000381.1 GCA_018239705.1 Verrucomicrobiota bacterium
CGCGTTGTAGAGACAATCTGGACAATGCACTCTTTTTCTTCGCTGGGATCTACTTCGTCGTTTGTGTCCCAGAACTTCTCTGCATGGCTACGCAGCTTCTGGTACTCCTCAGGGCTTAGCTGCTCCACAGGATAGAGCTCGCCATACGTATATATATCTTTTTGAACGAGGCCATCCGGGGAGATATAGTTCCACCCAAGCGCTGGCTGTCCTTTGGAGATTACTCGGCCTGTCGTGCGGTCAAATTCCACAAGTGAGCTGATATGGTCCCATCGCTGCCACTCCCCTTCCATCTTGATGAGAGGGTGACCATCTGCGCTTATGCGCACCCCATGCTGCTCCATACCGGACTGTGTGCTGTTTTTAAACATGGCTATTGCAAAAGCAACACCGGAACTGAGTAAAAAATGGACACACTCGGGATGAGAGCTGCATATTGCGTGAGGAAAGCCCAGCTCAACGAACTTTCTATACTCTTTTTGTGCCGCTGCGGCCTGTTTAGTAGCCTCGTCCGGCTCATTTTTTGAGAAGAGAGAAGAACAATAGTTGAGTATAGTAGACATGCACAACATCCATAAAAAAATTTAAACAATATTTTAAAGAAATTTCTTATTATTATCAAGAAATTATTTATGTTTTTTGTTATATTTGTATTTGATAGTATCGATGTTCTATTAGGAGGAATGAGCTTTTCATGCAGCCGACATCGCACGAATTTTCTATAATGAGTGAACACTACCTGAACGATATTATGCTAGGTAAGAAAAAGTATGAAGGACGGGTAAATACAGAAAAGTATCGAAAAATGCATGTTGGCGATACTCTCAAGCTGTACGAACACGAGGCAGGCTGGGGTATCGTGTGTCGCATTACAAGTCTCACCCCCTTTTCGTCTTTCAAAGATATGCTTGAAACACTTGGTGTACTCAATCTCTTGCCACAGCTTGAACCGCTGAGCCAGAGCGTTTCGCGTGAGGCCTTACTTGACGAAGCCATTCGCGTCTACACAGCATTCCCGGGCTCTGAAAGAGTACACTCGTTCGGGTGTGTGGCAATTGGCGTTATATTTTTACAACAGTATTAACACGCCGCTATCGGCTCACACTATTAATCAATGTGTGTAGCCGAGAAACCAGATACATCGGAATCGAAAGCAGTGTGTAGGTGACTGGAAGCCCTAGCGAGTTCACAACATTAATTTTACTAAGACTAGGGATGTCAGAATTGATGCGAACTGCAAGAGTGAATTCTCTTAGGCCCATAAAGAGATGCATGGACTTTAGACCACCAGCTGTACCCGCCTTTACTTCGATAGGAATTACTTTTGTTTCATGTTGCAGAATGTAGTCGATTTCTGCATCTGAACCCTTTTTTTCACGCTGCCAGTAATAGAGTTCAGGCTCCTGATAGGCAGGAAAGAGCATTCTAAGCGCTTGCCCTACGAGCTGTTCGGCTATTGCCCCGTTATTTACGAGGATAAGCTCTTCAAAGTCTGCAAGGTGGTGTAGAGCCAGTCCTAACGCACTTGAGCATAAGCCAACGTCAATAAACAGCGCTTTAAAAAACTTTTCATTAATCTCTGCCCCAAGAGGGATGCCATTCGCGGCTGTGCTTTTAATCGAGTGGCATATTCTTGCTTGTGAGAGGAGTATAAACGCCTTCTTGACGCTTTCGCTACTCACTTCTGAGTTTGCGTTTTTATAAATAAAGCGTTTTGATAATTGCCGTGGAACCGATACAAGTACCTCTTCAAGTCTTTCGATAGGAGTTTGC
>JAFEGS010000382.1 GCA_018239705.1 Verrucomicrobiota bacterium
GACCTGATGGAGATGGGGCGTGATGATGATGCCGCGGTTGCAGAGGCTCTGGAATTAGCAGAGAGTATACCTGATCCGCAGATCAAGGAACAGACGCTGAATGAGATCCATGACATGGCTATCTTGCCACTAGATGCGCAGTTTAAGGCTATGACACTAAGCGACGAAAAGAGGCAGCCTGCAGGCGGAAATCGCGTTGATGGTGCCTGTTACCAGCAATAAAATTTTATATTTACATCTTCATTAGTGCCTAAACGATATAATGATATAACGATAGGAACGATAAAGTTTCTAAGGCAATGAGTTTTTATCGTTCTTATCGTTTTATCGTTATATCGTTTACTGTTTACTCTATCTTTTCTCCTCACAATATTTTGTTGCTGATCAAATCATCGTTGAGGTATACCAAAAAGACCTCAAGAATCGGATTTTATCACATACGGAGAATGCATTATGAGCCCTGGTTACCCCGCTATACATATTGGTACAAGGACTGCTGCTTTTGGGCTGACAGTGTGGAATGTAGTCGAGGCCTTATCTAGAGAAGATGCAAGCGCAATACAGTTTGCTGCAGGCGCTGTAGCAGGCGCAATTGTGTCGTTAATAGCAGAAAAGCGCACGATAAGGGAAGCGTATGGTCCAGGACTGGCTGCCAGGAGGAACTGTGTTTTTCTCAGCTTATCAGGGATTCTGCCCTCAGGCATGCGTGTGGATAGTTGGCTTTCAAAGTATCTCTTGAACTCCTTTGTAGCCGGTTTTCAAGGCGGATTTGTAGCCGGCCAATTTATTTTTCCGTTCGCCGGACCGGTTGGTAACCAGATATACTCCGAAGGTATTTGGAAGTGGTAGCTGCCTATTCGACAGCAGCTATTTCAGGCACTTCTTCTTTGGCAAGCAGCTCATCGACAAGCTGATCGTTGATCTGTAGCGTTGCATTGTCGCTATAGGCCTCAATTTTGCCGAGCAGGAAGGGGACTACATAGTAGTTCCAAAAGACAAAGCGGGTAGCTTCTGTCTTTGCTTGGCTATCTTCAGATGCTTTTAGGGCCATGCTGAACATGGACGCTATCTGCTCTGCTCGAAAACGCTTGAGCTGATGCAGCGCTGTGCTCGTTTTGTTTGCAGCTGCCTGTGCTTCTTTTAGCTTCTCAATCTCCTGCTGCAGCGTATGTATCTTGTCAAGCATCTCCTCAGAGGCGGGAGCTGCACGCAGCGCAGAGCTTACGCTCGCAAGCTCGTTCTGCTTCTCCAAGATGGCAGGGGAGGTGAGCAGCTCTTCGCGAAGGCGAATGCTGCTTATAGCCTTTGAGAGAATGCGCTTAGAAGAGGCCGGCTGATTCAGATTGGGCATCTCTTTCGTGGTTGCTTCAAAGATCTTTTCCAAAATTGTTTCGGTCACACCAATCTCGGGGGCGTCTCTACTGATCATCTCTCTCATGATCAGCATGGTCTGCTTTTTGTCGGTTGGATTTATATTTACTTTTTGAAATCTTCGAGTAAAGGCTGCATCAGGAACAACCAGTTTTTTATACTCATCTAGTGTGGTAGCAGCAATACAGTAGGGGAGGCCATTTGGGTTTGTATCAAGAATTGTTTTTAGACGCTCGCCAATATCGGCGGTTCCCTTCATCACATTGTGCACTTCGTCAAAAAAGACGATATAGTCTTTTTTCTTATCGCCCAATTTATCAAGAATAGACTGCAATTTATCGCCCACATTATTCCCTCCATACTTACTCACAAGCTGTGCGGTATTAATAAAGAGCAGCTTTT
>JAFEGS010000383.1 GCA_018239705.1 Verrucomicrobiota bacterium
CGACATCATGCCGGTTAACAGCAGGCCGATCGCCATCCATCCAAAAACCTTTAAGATAAATTGCCGCTGAAGCTCTTTTTGTTCTTCTTTAGTAAGCGCATACTGCGTAGGGAATTGGTTGTGCATGAGAAAATCTCCTAATTAAAAAGATTCATAGTGTCAAAATCAAGGATTTTTTACAAGTTTTACTAGCTTTTTGGAAGGTAAACTTTTGCGCCTGATACCGCATCAACGTCTCTATTGCACCACTGGCATACTACAGTACTTTTAGGAAAACAGTCTAGTATCTTAGAGCCTATGAATATCGCTCCGTAGGAAAGAAGCTGAATGGTTTTACCTGCAAGGTACATGCCTACTGTAAGAGCCGTCACCTCTTTAAAATCTTTCGTATAAATTAATGTGCCTAGTGCTACACAGACTGCTATCTTACGACCTATAGTGTGATAGCGCTTATTGTCAATAGCTACAGATAGTTCCCCCAATTCATTTGGAAGTACAAGCAGACCAAGGGCCGGAATAATATGAGAAGGCTCAACTGCCGTCACTGTACTTGCTAACGAATTGACTGCCGGGAGTGCAGCCACCGGAACCCAGGGAAGTACATTGTCTGTCCAGACTTTTGAAGCCATATCATACATAGTTATTGATTCTGTTGAAGATCCCATCCATCCACTCATAAACACAGTTTCCTTTTTTAGTAGTTATTTCAGAACGTAGTGAGGGTATGCAATGATGGCTTTTTTTGCACCTTCTTTTTCACCTTCGTGTTGTTTAATTTCGAAAGATTCGATATAATACGACTTCGTTTTCTAAAAAATAAATGGAGAGATTATGGGAGCAGTAGAGCAGTATAGTCAACTAGGTCAAGACATACTTTATGGTGTTGTAGAGAATGTGGTAAAACCTGCTGCTAAGTTGACTGTAGCGGCTGGAGGGGGTTTTGTAGCAGGTACAGCGGCTGCCGCTGGTACTGTGCTTACGCAGCTTTTTGTTGCAGTTGTGGTATCTGACCCCTCTAGAAAGGGTGCTATTGTTCTTGTAGATAAAGCCGTAAGTAGGGTTATCGGCCCGGTATTTCAGTATCTTCCGTATGTAGTAGGTCTTTACGCGGGATATAGAGTTACTAGGGCAATCTACAATAACCTGTCGCAATGAGCGTTATTATTGTTTTGCTACGAAAATAGAACGAAGGTGATTGGAGAATTACAGTGTTACTTTTTCGTTGAATCCCTTTATGTGTTCAATCCCCATGAAAGATAGATCTACTCCTCGAAAGTAATTGCACCTATGTGCTATCTTCGATTTTCATAATCTTGCAATGTTTAGGTAGCAATGAAGATTTTATTATTTAGTTCAATAGAAGATGCGAAGGTGCATAGCCCTGAATTTGCGCCGCTTAAAAGTGAGAAGCAATTCTTGAAAGGGGAGCGCATTTATACTGAAGTAGGTAAAGCGCAGAAAGAGCATGGGATGATGTGGCAATTGATGAGACTCTTGCAAGCGGGGGTGGATGCTATCAGCGCTTCTTTCGTCAGCCAAGCAGATAGGCCCTCTTTTCTCAAGCGTGCAAACGAGTTCTTTCAAGAGGCCTACTCCGGAAAAGAGGAGTTTACCCTGTATGTACGAGACAAAGCTGCTGAAGCCAAGGTACAACGCGTCGTAGAAGCAGCTATAAAGGCGGTCCGAGAGAATGCTGATACGTATAAAGACTTGCCAATAGAGATGCGCGATAATGAACGAGTGACCCTTGCTGCAATTGAGAGTTCCCG
>JAFEGS010000384.1 GCA_018239705.1 Verrucomicrobiota bacterium
CTATCACTTTCATCGTCATTTAACTGGTTATTAAAATTTGGTAAATTTCCTGCTACACCCATACTCTTATCCTCCCTATTCTTCGCATATACAGCATTCCTCACCTTACTTTAATTTTACTAATAAATAATTTAATTGTCAAAAAACATCTATTTGCTCTCTTGCAATCATTCAACAAAATAGGGTAGATCTCAAAAAAATGGATTTTTTATGACATCAACACCAGCTCCTCTCTCGACGGAATCTGCAAGGCTGCAGGCGCATAAAGAGCGCAAGGCCAACTGGAAAAACTGGGGCCCCTACCTCAGTGAGCGATCTTGGGGCACTGTGCGTGAAGACTACAGCGAAACAGGCGATGCATGGCGCTATTTTACTCACGATCAGGCGAGATCTCGCACCTACCGCTGGAATGAAGATGGTATCGCCGGCATCTCGGACAGAAAACAGCTCCTCTGTTTTGCCTTGGCCCTGTGGAATGGGCAAGATCCCATCCTGAAAGAGCGGATGTTTGGACTTTCTGGCCCTGAGGGCAATCACGGCGAAGATGTGAAAGAGTACTACTTCTATCTCGACAACACGCCCACGCACAGCTACATGAAGATGCTCTATAAATATCCACAGAATCGCTTTCCCTATGAGCAGCTGATCGAAGAGAACCACAAGAGGGGATTTCACGATTTTGAGTATGAACTGCTCGATACCGGTATCTTTGATAACGACGAATATTTTGATGTCTTCATCGAATATGCCAAGGCTACCGAGAACGATATACTGATACAGATCACGGTGCACAATAGAGGGGAAAACGAAGCTCCCTGCACCCTCCTTCCCACCTTGTGGTATCGAAATACCTGGAGTTGGGGCTATACGGAAGATCCTATACGAAATATCTACAAGAAGCCACTCCTGAAACAGGCCAGTCCACACACGATAGAAGCCGTTCATGACCATCTCGGGACCTATTATCTATATACAGAAAATGAGAGCGAGCTGCTCTTCACTGAAAATGAAACCAACTTCGAGCGGCTCTATCACACGCCTAACAAGACTCCTTATGTAAAAGATGCCTTTCATCGCTACCTCATAGACCATGAAAAGGGAGCTGTAAACCCAAAAAAGGAGGGAACGAAAGCCTGCGCACTCTACTCTTTAGTGATTCCGCCAAAAGGTGCTAAGACCATACGACTTCGCCTCAGTGACAAGCAAAAAAGCAGTCCATTTGCCGATTTTGCAGCCACCTTTAAAAAGCGCCAGAAAGAGGCAGATGCGTTTTACGATGGGCTGTATGGACAGATCGCCTCAGGGGAGAAAAAAGAGCTGCAGCGACAGGCCTTTGCCAGCCTTTTATGGTCTAAGCAGATGTACAATTTTGATATCGAAATGTGGCTGAATGGCGATCCGCTCTATCCTGCACCCGCTACCAGAAAGCAAATCCGCAATAGCGACTGGCAGCACCTTACCAACTTCGATATTATCTCCATGCCCGACAAATGGGAATATCCCTGGTATGCAAGCTGGGATCTTGCCTTTCACTGTTTTGCTTTGGTGCTTGTAGACCCCGACTTTGCCAAGCGGCAGCTTACACTCATGACGCGTGAATGGTATATGCACCCCAATGGGCAGATTCCCGCCTATGAATGGAATTTTTGTGCTGTCAATCCTCCTGTACATGCCTGGGCGGCTCTCAGGGTATACCAAGTTGATGCCAAACAGACAGGAAAGAAGGATCGCAAGTTCCTGGAGGGGATTTTCCACAAGCTGCTTCTAAA
>JAFEGS010000385.1 GCA_018239705.1 Verrucomicrobiota bacterium
AATCGGAGATGATGGTCCTGGGCTGCATGCTCACAAGCATCAATAGCCTCAATATATCTGCTGATGCCTTGGAAGAGGGCGATTTTTACAAACAAGAACACAAAATCATCTTCCAATCGCTCAAAAATGCCCACAAGAATGACAAACCTGCCGATGTCCATCTCATTGCTGAAGACCTCAAAAACCAAAACCAGCTCCAAGACATTGGTGGAGTCCTATACCTCACTACGCTTGCTCAGTACGCCGGAACTTCAGCCTACATTGAAGAGTATATTGACCTACTGAAAGAGAAAACTCGCGAAAGATATTTATACAGAAAAATTGAAGAAATCAACAAAACGCTCTCGGCTGGGAAAAAACTAAAAGACATCGAGCATCTCTTAGAAGATCTCATGAAGGCAAAAGAAACTCATACTCTTGATAAAATGCCGGTTCTTCCTGTTGGAGCTCTTTTACACAGCGATGCAGAATTATCATACATAGAAAAAATTGCTCAAGAAGCAGCGGCATTGCGAAGTGGAGAAAAAAAGTTTATAGGACTACCAACTGGTCTTACAGAATTGGATAAAATTATCGGTGGAATGCACCCCACAGACCTTTTGATTATGGCTGGCCGTCCAGGAATGGGAAAAACAGCTCTAGCACTAAGTATTGCAACTCATGCAGTACTCAGGGCAGGAAAAAACGTTTTGATTTTCTCTATGGAAATGTCTTGGGAGTCCCTTTTAGATAGGGTTGCAGCTTCTGAAACATCTATTGATGGCAAAAAGATACGAGATAGAGACCTTTCAGAACATGACTTAGAAAAGCTTACAGAATTCTTCAATGCTCTATCGCGTGCAGGCCTATTTATCAACGAGAAAACAACTGCGGGCATTGAGCAAATCGTCGCAGAAGCAAAACGAGTTCAAAATGATTATGGTCTTGATCTCATCATTGTAGATTACCTACAGCTGCTCAATGCCAAAGTCTCTAAACATGCAAATAGAGAACAGGAAGTCGCCAAGATCTCAAGAGGGCTTAAAAACCTCGCTCGTGAGCTAAATATACCGGTTATTGCAGTAAGCCAGCTCAATAGGGAATCAGATGGAAGGCAAGATCACAGACCACTAATATCTGACCTTCGAGAATCGGGAGCAATAGAGCAAGACGCAGACGTGATCATATTGCTGCTGAGGAGAGATTACTATGATCCAAACGATAATCGAAACCAAGTCGAAGCTATTGTAGCTAAAAACCGACACGGTGATACAAACAGCGCTCATCTATCTTTCGATAGAAGCCTCCAAAGGTTTTCAGACCTCCCTACTATCGAAACTTTATTATCTCAGAAATCAAATATACGTGCAGATGAAGAATCAATTCGAAGGACCTCTGAAGGAAGAAAGAAACATGACCCGAGCAGCAAATTCCGCCAAAGATGAACCTGAATGCGTTTTCATTGAAAGTATCGAAACGACTGTATCGGATCCAAAAGACCATTTAGAATGGTTTTTTGAATCTGGTAAGGAGACTTTTGAAACAGCTTATCGACTCAGCATCATCAAATCATGCCTATATAGAGGCTCAAAGCCACATGCCTTCATTCAACTCTTAAAAGGCTTTCTAAAAGCCCTTTCAACACAAGATCCTACTCATATACACTACGCCATCATAAGAGAAATGTTAAATGAAAGTGATCCTTCATTCCTAAAAGACACTCAAGCTATCGATATGCTCAGGGCGTTCTGATGAAAATTAGTTTACAAACACCTTCCCTAGCAATC
>JAFEGS010000386.1 GCA_018239705.1 Verrucomicrobiota bacterium
CATTCAACAGGAACGTTGAACTCTACCATTGTCTTTTCTTGGAGCTCCAGAAAATCAAGGTGGATGACCTTGTAGGTCGTCACTTGATACTGAATATCTTTAATGATTGCGCGTCGCTTTTTGCCATCTTCACCAATGAGTGAAAAGATCGTTGTTGGCAAAAATCCTGACTGAAGATTGCGCAGTACTGCATCGAACGCAACAGCACTTAAGCATATATTTTCAGCAGCGTTTCCATGCGAATAGATGACCGCTGGGACCATTCCATCTGCGCGAATCCTGCCAGTTTCACCCTTCGAAGCACCTGTTCGTTTTTTAATATGGATCTCTACGTCCATGAATCCTCCATTTATAATACTTCAGACAGTTCTTCTAAAAGCTAGAGCGAAGACGAGAGAGTGCAAACGCGAGCGTGTTTGCAATGGAGACGACGCAAATTTTTGTGCTTGTGGCAGTCCGGTGCTCAGGGCGTACGCTGTCACTGACAAATAGCCGCTCAATGGGGCTCTTCTCAATGAGATCCAGCGCTTCCTCACTAAAGAGGCCGTGTGATACACAAGCAAAAATATTTTTTGCGCCCTTCTCTCGGCAGACTGTAGCTGCTGACGTAAGTGTTCCGGCCGTAGAACAGACATCGTCAGCGAGAAGAACGGTTTTTCCTTTTACGTCCCCCAAAAGGGAGAGCATATTGACCTTGTGCGCATCAATGCGCTGTTTTTGAATCAGCGCAAGGTGTACTCCAAGCTCTTGTGAGAGTTTGGAGGCAAGTTTGGCACTACCAAGGTCTGGCCCAACGACCACGAGGTCGTCTTTTACTATTTTTTGCACTTGAAGAGCCTCGATAAATGCAGATCTGGCTGAGAGATGCTCAACCGGAAAATCAAAAAAACTGCGGACCAGTTCTGCATGAAGATCGATCGTAACGAGGTGGTTTACTCCTGCGATTTTTAAAAAATCGGCAAAGAGCCTCGCAGCAACTGATACTCCCTCTGTCTCCTGCACACTCTGCCTCGAATAGGCAAGATAGGGACAGACGAGAACAATGCTTTGCGCTCCACCACGCCTTGCGGCATCTACGAGCAATAACGCTTCTACCAATCGTTCGTTTGGTGCCCTTGCAAGTGACTGTAGGATGAAAACTTGCTTACCGGTAACGCTTTCATTAAGCTGCACACGGCACTCCCCGTCGGGGAAACGAACAATGGAGACTGGGAACAGAGAAATCCCCAACTGCCTTGCTACCTCTTCAGCTAGCAACGCGTGGGAGGTACCTGCAATCAGAACTGAAGTTCTACTCAAGGCTTTCTCCGCTACAAGTCATAATTTGGGGTGGAAGGATTCGAACCTCCGCATGGCGGTACCAAAAACCGCTGCCTTACCGCTTGGCGACACCCCAGCAATTGGTAAAGCATAAAGAGTACGCGACTCGCTCTTTTTCTGCAACACACTTTTCTACTCTTGACGACAATTTCTTCAAGTGGTTATGTCTTAAGAGGGTGTTTACAATAAAAGGAGTGTACAATGACCAAAGAACCAGAAGCTGCCTTCATGAAAAGAGCTATTGAGCTGAGCGAAAAGGCGTCCCTGATCGAAAAAAGCGGCGGCGTTTTTGGCGCAGTTATTGTGAAGGATGGCGAGATCATCGCTGAAGGGTATAACCAGGTGGTAAAAAGGAATGATGCGACCTGGCATGCTGAAATCGACGCTATTCGCAACGCAGGGAAGGTGCTGGGCTCTGCACACCTCGATGGATGCGTTCTCTA
>JAFEGS010000387.1 GCA_018239705.1 Verrucomicrobiota bacterium
AACTTGCTCAAAAAATTCATAATAGATTTATGGATGTACAGAAGGAAAATCTCGATTTAGATTCCTACAAGGCATTCGAGCGCTGTTTAGCTCCCTATTATTCAGAGAACTTGCTTTCGCTGGTGGTTACTGCCCAACGTTGAGATCAAGATCAAGAACTTTGCCAAAGGCAGAAGGCACAGGCGGTATTTTTGCTGTGGCTGATGGAGAGTAGTAGTGTCGGGTGGTTGAATGTTACGGCAACGTGTTCAGCGAGCCTGACACAAGGTTTACCGAGAGGATCATTGGTAATCTCAATATCCTTCCAGTCTATACCGCGAAAGCCGGTGCCAAAGGCCTTTACAATGGCCTCTTTGGCTGCAAATCGCCCAGCATAGTACTGGGCTATATACTCCGGAGTCGCATCTGCTATTTGCAGCTGTTCATTTTTGGTGAACAGCCGCGAGATAAAGACATCACCTTGCCGCTGGATAGCTTGGGCAATGCGGTCCACTTCTATAACATCGATACCGATCCCCTGAATCATCTAGAGCACAGTACTCAGCAGCTGCGAATATTGGCTGCCTTCTTGGCCAATAGTTCTCTTTTCGTCGCCTGTTACTGCGTTGCAGAAGATAATCTTTCCTGAGGAGGAATATTTTTGTGAAAGCACTTGTGTGCGGATTGTCTGGCCCAGATGCTCTCCTCCGCCATTCACAACGACCATTGTACCATCTTCGAGGTAGCCAACGCCCTGTTTAGGCTCTTTTCCAAGCCTCTGGATTTTGATGCTGAGCGCTTCGCCCCGTTGTGCTCCCGGCTTTAGGGCAATAGAGATGGTCTCTAGATTAATTGTGGTGACAAAGTCTTCCTCTCCCTTCAGTGAGAAGACATCTTGAGAGGTAAGAAGGTAGGCTTGCGTGAGCTTGGCTGCTCGAGTGAGCCTTGTAGCGAGATCTTCAGAGTCGTGGAAATGAAATTCTTTTATGGTCAGCCCAAGCTGTGGGAGGCATTCGAGCCTTTTGAGGTGCTCATGGCATTTGCGTCCACGAGTGCGCGTAACTTCATCTGGCGACTCAAGCGATTTTTGGATCTCTTTTACAATAAAGGTGGGAACGACGAGAAGATGGTCGAGAAGGCCGGTTCTGGCAAGCTCAATCAGCCGAGTATCTTCGATGGCTGCAAGATCAACGATGATCTCTCGTGTCTTTCTCTGCTCAGCAGGAGCTAACCTGATAAATGGGATATTGAGCCACCATCTTTCAGCAGATGTCGATATCAGCATAATACCGAGGTATACGCTTGCAAAAAAGGCGACTACCATCAAGCTATTTGGAACTTCAAAAGATGGGCGAATCACGTTGATCAGTGATTGAATGCTGAAAATAACAGCTGAGCCCATCAACGAACCTACGAACAGTCCAACAAAAGCAGTATTTATAGTGCGTAAAGAATATTTTTTGAAACGGCGTTCGATGGCAAAGAGAAGAATGAAAATAGCAAATGCCCATGCGCTGCCTCTTAAAAGGCAGGAAAAAAAGGATCCTGATGCTGCAGAGACCGAATACTCATAAGCTACTGCCGCAAAGCATGAAAAAAGAAGGAAAAAAAGACGAAAAAACCAAGCGTTTTGTTCCATAACTAGAGTCCGATAAGTGTTGTCAAGTTTCACGCACGATTTGGCCAATCCAAAACAGGCGTTGTCAGACAAAAAATAGCTGACATTGGCCGGCATTGTAAAAACTTGCTTGATTTTTGTCGATCAATTGTTTT
>JAFEGS010000388.1 GCA_018239705.1 Verrucomicrobiota bacterium
TGGCAGCGTCTTTTCCTCTTCTTTGTCAATTTCCATAAGTGCTTGAATGACAGAGTCTTGCGGAATTGGCTTGTTCTGTTCCAGCCCTACATAAGAGCTCGCTCTTGGATGTTTAACTGACTCTCCTTCCACCAATTTCTGGATGAAAAAGCGATGCAGCGCTTCCCCGAGATTTTGCTCTACCTTTGAGTAATCGATTTTTGCCATATTTCCACCTCAATTTTTATTTTACATTTAAAATAATTTCTCGTAAATAGAAAGCAATGAGGTGAAACTATGGAAGAGATGCGCGTCGATCTTGTGGTTATAGGATCTGGTCCTGCAGGACAAAAGGCAGCTATTCAGGCAGCAAAGCTTGGCAAGAAAGTAGTAGTGATTGAAAAGGATCCCTTCCCAGGAGGCGCCTGTCTCTATTCAGGTACAATTCCTTCTAAAACTCTAAGAGAAGCGATTGTTAACCTGACAGACTTTAATAATCGCAATTTCTATGGCCAGGACCATCCCATCCGCGAAGTGACGATTGGAGATTTGAACTTTCGCCTTCACAAGGTAATTGAAGAAGAAAAGAACATGGTGGTGAGGCAGTTCAAGAAGAATAACATCCCTCTTGTCACCGGAAGTGCTCGTTTCGAAAATCCGCACCAGCTAATTGTGATGGATGAGGAGTATCGCATTCGATACCAGATTATTGGGGAGTATATTGTCATTGCGACGGGGTCCAAGCCACGTCGTGCGCAGGATGTGCCCTTCGACAATGAGGTGATTGTCGACTCATCTGGTCTTCTTGCCCTCGGGCGGGTGCCTAAGACGATGCTGGTGCTCGGTGGCGGTATTATTGGCTCTGAATATGCCAGCTTTTTTGCAGCTCTTGGCACGCAAGTGACTATTGTCGATAAGCGCGACCATATTCTGCCGCTCCTCGATGGCGAGATCGGCATGCATCTGCAGACAGCACTGTCGGAAATTGGGCTGAAAGTTCTTGCAAATAAGGAGCCGGAGACAATCTGGAAAGAGGACAATAGGGCCTTTGTAAAGTTTAAAGATGGAACCACGGCTGAGGCCGATATCCTCTTGTACGCACTTGGTCGTCAGGCTAATGTCGACGCACTGCAGCTGCAAAATGCAGGGCTTGCTGTCGATGCGAAGGGGTATCTACCGGTCAATGCACTATTCCAGACGGTCGTTCCGCACATCTATGCCGTTGGAGATGTTATTGGAGGACCATGCCTTGCCTCCACGAGTATGGAACAGGGCAGACTTGCAGCCCGCCATCCTTTTGGAGCACAGACACACCATTTTCCAAGTATCTATCCAATGGGTATCTACAGCATCCCTGAGATTTCGACCTGTGGATACACCGAAGAGGAGCTTAAGGAGTTTGGCTTTCGCTACGAAATAGGCAGAGCCTACTACTACGAGATTGCTCGTGGGCATATTGACGGATCGAATGTGGGGATGTTTAAGCTCCTCTTCCATGCCGATACGCTGGAGCTTTTGGGCGTGCATGTCATTGGTAGGGGCGCTACGGAGGTGATCCATATCGGCCAGGTGGCGATGAACTTCCATGCCCACATTGATTTTTTCATTGATCAAATTTTTAACTACCCTACCTATGCTGAAGGCTATCGAGTAGCAGCTCTGAACGGCCTTAACAAGATCAAGCGCATCAGGTAATGGGTGCTCTTAAACGACAAACAACGACCAAAACGACAAAGGACACAAACGACGAAAAGGACTTAAACGACAAACAA
>JAFEGS010000389.1 GCA_018239705.1 Verrucomicrobiota bacterium
CGGGTTGGAGTTCCAATCGAGGGCAGCTGGAAAGAGGTTTTCAATAGCGACAGCAGCTATTATGGAGGAAGTAATCTTGGCAATGGAGGATCGCTTACCACCTGTTCTCAGCCGTGCCATGGCAGACCCTTCTCGCTAAGCCTTACCTTACCCCCACTTGCAGTGATTATGTTGCCGGTTGTAAACACCGCTCTCTAAAATCTTGTGTGGTTGGTTCTGTTTCATCCAATAGAGTCGGGCGATTCTCTCTTTTTAGAAGAGTAAACTCCATCGCAGATTTGCAATATGTTTCTTTGATGAAGAATCTTGAGATAACAAAAGTAATAAGTGCCAAGGCAATCAATATCGTAAAGACCGATTGGTATTCACTGAGCGCAATTTGCGGCTCTTTTTTGACATAGTCGAGTACAAATCCTATCGCAGGGGCATTAATAGCTGCTATGATTGTGATGACGGCATTGTTCAATCCAAATCCGAGAGCAATGAATTGTTTTTTGAATTGTTCCGCCATAATGGCAAATCCAATGGTCTGACCGCTTGCACTCACACCTAGTATAAAAAATGAAATTGAAAGAAGATTTTTGTTAGTAGAATATACTATTGTTACAATTGATAAAGTCCCAAAAAGAGCGCATAGCGTGAGAAGGCTTTTTCTTCGTTGAATAAGATCTGATAGCAATCCTAAGATTGGGCAACCCAGAGCATACCCAAACCAGGAAAGAGTGACCATGTAGGAGGCAAATGCAACGTTACACCCTTTGAGAGAAAGAAAAGTTCTTCCTTCATTTTCAGATAGGTACTCGATGGTAAAAAAAAGACCGGCAGATACAATTGCGATATACCATGGCTGTCGAGAAAATAAACGCATTATGGAATATTTTATCTTTTCCGGACGTCGAAGAATAACGAACCTTTCAGTATGTTGCTTATTGTTCTTCACAAAAATGGTAATCAATGCCAGTACCGCAAGCCCTATATAGCCTAGAACGAAAAAAATATTGCGCCAACTGATGTCCGACGATTCCGCTAGTACATGCAAAGGACCTGCAGCGATCATAGGACCGAGAGTTCCAATAAATTGGGATAACCCGATAAATATCGCACTATAGCGACGAGGTATCCAGTCATTTACGGCCATCAATAAACAAATGAATCCAAAGGAGGCTCCAAAGCCCATTAACATTCTATAAAATACAGCTACAGGATAGCTATAAGAACAGGCCAAGCCAAAGGCAGCGATGGAACATACTAAGGCACCAACAAAAAGAGATTTTTTTAATCCTATATTATCAACAATAAGTCCTACAGGGATTTGCATCGTTCCATAAACGATCAGGAATAGAGCTGAACTTAGTAGAGAAAATTCAAAAGATGTCAATCCTAAATCATACATAACGGGAAATTGAAAGGTACCAATGACAGTACGTAAAAAAAATTCATATAAATAGAATAGAGTGCAAATGCCTAAAACTATAAATCCTCGTGTTTTGAAGTCATTGTCTTTATTCACAATCTTCTTACCCTGTTTGATTGTCTGTCTGTTTTTGATCCCATTCTTTGATAATACTTTCGGCTTTATCGTAATCTAAGAATGAGGCAACTTTAAAGAGCGGAAGCCCTTCATGAACGAGAGGAGAAGTGTTAATGCCGACAACAATACCTTCTCGTGCAGACCGAATCGGTTCAACAGAATTGGCACTGAAAGGATCTGAGATCATGCCGATGGATTCGTGCTTTTTAATAGTTTGTCC
>JAFEGS010000038.1 GCA_018239705.1 Verrucomicrobiota bacterium
AAACGATCAGCCCTTTTTAAACTGCTAGAAGAAGATCCAAGAGAGGATTTTGGCAAACACCTAATCCCTACAAAAGTCAAAATGGGAAGCATTGCCGCCTTTGCACATAACGGCTACTGGGAAGATATTGGAACTATCGAATCCTTTTATCAGGCAAATCTGGCGCTTACAACTAATACACCGCCCTTTAATCTCTACGATAAAGAATACCCAATTATCTCAAATAGCTCACACCTGCCTGGAGCCAAAATTACCGGCTCTCAGATTAGAGACTCTATCATCTGCGAAGGTTCCGTTGTAGAGGCAGACGAAGTCACAAACAGTATTTTAGGCCAGCGCTCCAATATCAAGAAAGGGAGCATTATCCGTAGCTCCTATATCATGGGCAACGACTTCTACACAGCGCCGATAAAAACCTCAAGCAAGCTCCCGGACGAGCTCCACATCGAAGAAAACTGCATTATCCAGAATGCCATTATCGATAGAAATGTCTTCATTGGCAGAGGAGCACAGCTGATCAATAAGAATAACCTCAAAGAGTTTGACGGTCCTAATATCTGCGTCCGCGATGGCATTATCGTCGTCCCTAGAGGCGCATCAATCCCACCGGGCTTTGTGTTTTAATGATCTAAAGTGATATTATAATCGGCCACGGGCACGAAACTAATAATCACGTTGGGTATATGGCAATTTGGGCAATAGGCGATCTGCATCTCTCTTTCGGCTGTAAAGACAAGGAAATGGATGTTTTTGGCCCGGCATGGAAAGAGCATTACAAAAAAATTGAGACGTTCTGGGACGCACACGTCTCTCCAGATGACCTCGTATTAATCCCCGGAGATATCTCTTGGGCAATGAAGCCGGAAGAGGCCATTCCCGATCTTCTCTGGATAGATAAACGGCCCGGCACCAAGGTCATGATTCGCGGCAATCACGACTACTGGTGGGGATCTGCCTCAAAGGTCAGAAAAGTTCTTCCGCCCTCCATTCACATTATCTCACTCGACTCGTTCTATTGGAAGGGCGTAGCTGTAGCAGGAGCCAGGCTCTGGGACAGTAAAGAGTACAGCTTTGATGACTGCATCGACTATAAAGGCCCAAAAAAAGAGCCATCTGCTGAAAAAGAAGAGGAGGCTGAGCGAATCTTCTGCAAAGAACTCCTGCGTCTCGATGCCAGCCTAAAAGCCATGAACCCTATGGCCGATTTGAAGATCGTAATGACCCATTACCCGCCTATCGGCACCGATCTCAAAGATTCAACGGTCTCAAAAATGGTTGAACAGGCAGGTGTGGACATTGTCGTCTTTGGCCATCTCCATAGCCTCAGGCCAAATCAAACCCTCTTTGGAACAAAGGCAGGCGTGCAGTACCACCTGACTTCATGCGATTGGCTCCAGTTTTCACTGCTCAAAATCAGGTGATCTGTAGCACTTTCTTAAAGGCCTCAATGTCGGGATCTGCATCAACAAGGCTTCCATCGAGACTTTTATCTTTTCGGTTTGCAAGTAGCTCTCCGATCTGTTTTTGACCATTTTTATCGCCGTATGACTCAAAAAAATCAGCTGTCGTAGAAAATAGGTCTTGAAGATCTTCTTCGCTTTCAACCTGCAAAAGTATCAGGTGGGCTACCTCGCGAAAAAGCTCTATATCAATACCATGCGAGAGATAGGTGAGGATTTCAAAATTGAGCGCTAAGTAGGAGCTTCTCTGTGTCTCCTGGATAATCATCCGGATGCGCTGGCTCGCCTGTCGTGTATTGTTAATACCTACAATGCGGGCGCATAGGAAATCAAACCACAGCTTATCGGGCACAAAGGGGTAAAACTGCTCGAGAAGTTCCGAAGCAAAAGAATGTTCGCGCTGGTCGAGAAGATCACTGATGTAGTCGTAGAGAAAACTGGGCAGGTCATGGGCGCAATATTCAGAAATGGCGAGAAAAATTTCCTTTTCACTCAGGCCACTGTCGAGATTTTCAACGAGCGTGCTGTAAAAGGCTGCTAAGGCATCCTCTAGAGGCTCTCGACGCTCCAGTCTCTCTTCATCAAAGAGAAAAATCTGGTAGTCGAGCTCATCGCAAATGAGAGAGACGCTCTGCTTTTCGGGGACCAGCTTTCTCCAGATCTCAAAAATGAGCAGGTAGATCCGGTCGCTCTCCTCAGTATCTGCCTGATCTTCGCTGATCAGGGCAGCCAGAAGCTCTTCCGGACTATCATGTTCATCCGCATAAGCCATAAAAGAGGCTCGATCGAGAAAGATCTCATGATCTTCTAGTCTTCTAAATAGCCCCTCAAGAGGAAGCATTCGATAATCTTCTATCTGCCAGTCATCAGCCACGATACCTGGATCCTGCAACACACTTATTCGAAGTGAATTATACAAGGCCTTTGATGCCATTTCCATATCTAACCTAAATTTTACACTAACATTGTAAATCTTTGGCAAGGAAGTATGCAATAATAAATTAGACGACTCGCACGTTATCTTTGGCAATATAGCCAACTTCCCCGGAAGGAAGACGCACCTTCATCCAGTTCCCCTCTTTCTCCATGGAGATCACCTCCACTTTGGTTCCGGGTATGCCGGGATTGCCTGCCACTGCAGCATACTGTTCGCCCGCAGCCAGCCGCACCTCAGTCGGCTTGACGATCACCGCTTCTGGCGGAGCAAAATATTCGCTCCAGAGAAAGCTGATAAAGATAATAGATCCTAGTATTGCACAGGCAATGGAAAGCGTTCTTAAAATGGTCTGTGGCTGCCAAATATGACCGGAGGCAAAACCAAAAGCTCCAAAAAAGAAGACAAGGACGAGAAGGGCCTTTTCATTGTCAGAAAGCTTGTTATGAAAATAAAGAAGATAGTCCTGAATAAAGGAGGACGAGGGAGCAGGAAGTCCTGCTTTTTGCAGGGCTATTTTCAAATTGGCGGCGACCCCTTGATCTCGAGGCAGCTGTTTTTGCGCTTTATAATAATACAAAATAGCAAACCCATATTCCCCAAGCTGAAAATAGGTATTAGCAATATTGAAGCAGAGCTCACCTGAAGGATGGGCGGGCTCTGCCTGTAAATAATGAGTGAGGGCATCATTGAAGGCCTTTTGCCTGACCTCCGGGTCGCTCGCTCGTTCTCCCTCCTCATACTCTTTGAACGCCTGAGTTGCTAAAGGTTCCTCTGCAGCTAAAGGTCCTATAAGCATGATGTAGAGCCCGATAAGGACGCTACACAACGCGCTGTATTTGCTTGAGCTGATAATAGAGCTGAGATGCTTCATCGATAATGTCCTTTATTTCAACTTGCGTTCCTAAACCGGTAAACCGCTTTTCTTCTATAGAGATAAGAAATTTGCGAACCTCTCCCTGGAGCCCATCACTTGTAAGCTCTTGCGGGTGGGTGGCAATCTCTTTAGTCAAACCAACTTCATACAGTTTCAGTAGCAGGGCCTGCTCTAGCAATCGAGAAGAGGCTTCGGGGTCGCCTTTTTGTTTAATTGCCTCTAAAAAGAGGCTATAGCTTGCCTGTTCCTTTTTTCTCGCTGCAAAGGCTAGTCTTTTTACAATTACCTCTATAGCCAATAGACCTGCTAAAACACATATAGCATAGACAACCAAAATGCCTTCCAGGTGCCATGTTCTGAGATCATTTTCTTCCAGCATGCGATTGCCTTGAATCTCAATTGGGCTTACCTCTTGTGTAGTATTCTGGGGCTGTACAGAGACAGGATTTTCTTGCTGCTCCTGGACGCTGCCGGGCTTAACCGTAATTGGGATGGGATCACTTTTGCGAACTACATACGTTTTAGAAATTGGATCGAAGGAGGAGAACTGAATTCCTGATATTTGCTTTACTGCCTGAGAGACAGGGCGAAGCTCTACGATAAACTTTTTTGTTCCATTTTCTATCTGACCAACCGGAGCTAAGTCGCTAAATCGAAAATTATCCTTAAAATCATCTTGCAACGTGAGATCGGGCAAATGGACAGAATCAAGATCCCCACTTCCGGTAACAAGGATTTCAAGTTGCATTCTCTGCCCTGCTGTGACAGAGGAACTGCCTAGGAGCTTTACCCTCCAATAAAAAACACCAATCGCACCATTAAAAGAAAGAGGCTTACCGGCCACAGGAAAGGGACTGACAGTTATTACCGTATCAGGAACCACTGCCTCAAGTAAGGGACTGATATAGCTCTTATTTCCCAATGCATCTTGGGCGTAGATATACCCTTGAATAAGTGATTGCCCGGTATGGTAGTCTCCGGGATCAGGAGCAACAACCGCTTGCGATATTACCTGTGTAGTATAGGCTCCTTCAAGTATATCTCCTATCTGTGGCGCTCCTACATTTCGAAACCCTTGTAAGCGAAGAAGGGGTAGCTCCTCGCGGACAAGCTCAATAGGCTTACGAAAGGAGATTCGATATTGTAAATTTATCTTTTGCCCGGGATAGATAGGCCCCTTCTCTGCAACCCCTGCTGCAAGCTTAAGCTCATCTGAATGCTCCGGACTAATAACCCTATAAGAATAGGAGACAGCCGTTGCAAGATCTCCCCCAACACGAACACTGACAGTAGGCAGCGTGTAGAGACCGGGGCCTGTAGGAGCAAGTGTAAACCGGTAGCGAGAGACCACAAGTGATTGGCTATCTCGAACAGCTGAAGGATATTGGTTATCGATAAAAACAGCCTTCAAGGGCTCATCACCGAGGCGAAAGCTACTCTCATCCACCTTTTGCCACGCAAGGCGAATGATCGTGATGAAACAGGGAATAGGTTGGTTGGCAAGAGCGCTGTTCGGGGGTATTTCAACAGAGACTTTTGCAGGCAGATTCACGTTCAAATCGGCCGCTTGAAGAGTGGTTGCTATCAAGATAAATAACAATACAACGTAGCCTTTCACCATGGACGCGAGACCTCTTTATTTTCATATTTTTTCGGCTCTTCTAAGCTCATATCATCTCTAAACATCTCTTGCAAGAGCCGAATCGATGTCTCCGGAGAAAGTTTAAGTGATTTTCTCTCCATTTGCTGCTGAGGAGCCGCTCCTGTGGCTTGGTGACTATTTTCTGCATTATTTTGATTTTGTTCATTTTGCTCTTTATGTAACAAGCGCGATGCCCTTGCAAGAAGCAGTTGTGCTGTAGAAAGCGCAGCAGGCTCCGGCGATACTACCTTTTGAGCTTGAACTACGAGATCTTTTGCAGCTTGCTGTTTTTGCAGATCTGTTAAAAGAGCTGTTTTTCCAAGAAAGTATTTTTGCCACTGAACAAACCGCAGGCTATCCTCAGCGATAGATTTTTGCTGATTAATGTCAGAGGTCTGCTCGTTCATAGCTGTCAAATAGATCAATATATTCTGATATGCAAGGGCCGCATCTACTGCTTTGACAACCCCTTGAGGCGTGGAGCGCTCAACAAGTGCTCCTCGTTGAAAAGTAGCTAAGGCAAGTATGCTCTCTATGAAAGCAATTTTTCTAGCAGCAGCGGTCGATTTTTTATCTTTAATTATCTGCATACCTCGATCAATAAGCTGCCACAAGGCTGCCACCTCCGGGCTATCCATTTTTGTACTCAGTCGCTGCCACCTATTTACATAGTCGTGTAGAAGCTCACTGCGCTTTTGTTCTTGCGCTGCCCAAAACCCTTCAAGAGGTGTTCCCTGGGGCAGAATTTGCTGCATTACTGTAGCCTCATTCCATTCAACGAATAGCTGTTCCATATCCTCGAGATCTACTTGCGCTGTCATCACTCGAAGCCAGCTACAAAGATCAGTATATACAGCTAATATCTTCTCCACATCATCACCTGCACGATTAAGAGCAGTTTGCAACGCCTCAATCTGCTCTGCAAAATAGTGCAGTATTTCGACCTGTAAGGGAGCCCCGGGTGCCCTCAATAAAAGAAGCAGCTGATCGTTATAGACTTTAAATCTTCGAAATTGTCCCTTAAATGCTTCTACATAGGATGTAGATGCCTTGAATGCAAGGAGGGTAGATAGCTCCATATACCCATCATACAAAAAGAGCGAAAATTCATTTATTAGCTCTTCTTTATTCAGCTGTTTTACATGATACGTAAACAGCGCTTGAGCAAGCTTCTGCTTCTGTTTTGCTAGCTCCTCCAGCATATGTATCATTGCTGAAACAGTAGGAGCTTCATCCCGAACAGCCGAAGAGACAGAATTTATAAGGCTCAAACCCTGTAAAAGAGCTTCTTTAGCTCTGTCTAGTACATATTTTAGCTCTTCTAATTGGCTAAGGTCTTCATTTTGCGCTTGCATCTTGTCTTTTACTACTTGTACTGCAAAAAGAGCCCTATCGTATGTGATACATACTGCAAGAAGCGGACTTGTTCGTACAGCCACCCCAAAATGATCAGGCCACACTTTTCCAATAGTATCAAGAGCCTCTTCGTATTTGTCATCTCTTGCATAGAGCGAGGCCAAATTGTAGAGTACTGTTGCCTGTTCTTCAGAAGTTAGACCTCCCTGTAGTAACCGGCGGAGTTCGATCGTAGCAAGGTCCATTCTTCCGGTAGCAGCAATCACTATAGCCTGGTCAATCTTATCGGCTACTTCAGTTGCATAGACTAGAGAGACCCTCAGCACTACAAGACAAAAAATCGAGATACACAACTTAGCCATATATCAACTGTCCTTTAGATTGACCTCGCTCCGGTATGACCAAAGAGGCTAAAATAAGTAGCACGGCTCCTACAATCGGAAAATAGGGAGGCCTAGATTCAATAGGCTCTACCACTGTCGCTGCACCTTTAAACTGCCGTATCGCTATCTGAGCCAGAATATTATCTACAATTGAATTGACAGAGCTGTTTTCAGCCAGGTAAAGATGGCCTCCTCCTGCTATCGCTATCTTCTCCAAGATCTTCGGCCTCATGGAAGAGATTACAGGCGCACCATTAAAGGTCACACCCGGCACCACTGCTCCCTTTTCAGTGCCTAGGGCAATTACATCCAAGTGGAGCATATCAGATTTGCTTTTCGCAATAAGATCGATAAGGGTTGCCTCCGCCTGTGTGCGCTCAGCTGCACCCATACCCAAAAAGGTGGTATCTTCTCCATCGGTCAGTAAGATAACCTGCACAGACTTGGCCACATCCGATTTGACATACTCTTTTTGCACAAGATCTGCGACTTTGGTGAGATCTGTCCCCGGCTCGGGAAGTTCATCTCCACGCAAGGGGGCAAGTAAAATCCTGAAATAAAGATAGTCTTCAGTTGCAGGCACGATAGTTACAGGAGTACCGCTAAAGGCTGTAAGAGAGATATTCAAGCCGCCAAGGCCTTCAACAAGTGATCCAATAATTTCCTTGGCAAGATTTAGTCTCGAAGCTCCTACCGGTGTATCTGTACAATCCATGGAGTGTGAGACATCTAAGAAAAAGGCGATTTCATCGAGGCTACTATTTGGAGCCGGAGCACTCTCCTCCCCATGCTCACGACCCATCCCAATGAGATAGAGCGATATCAGACAA
Organism: Verrucomicrobiota bacterium; assembly: GCA_018239705.1. Classification (GTDB taxonomy): domain Bacteria; phylum Chlamydiota; class Chlamydiia; order Chlamydiales; family FEN-1388; genus SZAS-6. The sequence goes on from JAFEGS010000038.1 coordinate 7,483, forward strand.
CCTGCCACTGAGAGACAAAGTGCCTTTGTAGTAAAAGACAACCAGCTCCTCTGTGCAATACTATTAACATTCTCCTTCGAAAATAGTTTGTAGAGCTGTTTTTCTTTGTATGAGGCAAGATAGACATAGAGGAGAGGAGAGCCGAGAGCGAAAAATAAGAAAAAGAGCCATTTATACATATATGTTACACAGTAATTGATTCAAACATTGCACACCCGTACAGCGATTTTCTTCTTCTGATAAGCTCAAATATTGCAAGCGGACTCTTTCGAACAAAAGCCCATTCAAGATAGGTCTGTGTTCTTGTTTTTTCCGTATATAAATCATCCGGCGTCCTCTCTTCCATATCAAGAACAGCGCAAAATAGTGCAGCACTTTTACATGTCAAGAGAAGATAAAACGATAGCGGTTGCTCTCCTAGATCTAGTCCAGGCCATATAGCGCCATTTTGTTTCAGTAGATAAATGAGTTCCCAGTTTTGCATCAAGATAGCCGCTCCTAAGGGAGTCGTCAGCTGTGCATTTGCCTTATTAGGATCGCCTCCTTTA
>JAFEGS010000390.1 GCA_018239705.1 Verrucomicrobiota bacterium
AATAGCTATAAAGTGCTCACGAAACTGCGCTTTTATCGGCATTGTTTCCTCCGCAGCCATCCATAACTCAGGAGCGATTCGATCCACCCCACAATGTTTTTTTCGACAAACTCTTGATCGATACCATCCATTTCTTCCAGTCTATCGACTGCCTTTTCGATGGTGCCAAGCTCTGAAATAAGCTGAAGCAGATGGTACTTTTCAGGGCAGGTCTCTTCCCACTCCACATGCAGCGAGGGGCTTCGATACAAAATATAGTAGTAGGTCTTATCTTTGAGCAGTGTTGGAAATGGATGTTCTTTCCAGTGCTCTGTAGGATGTTCCAGTAACTCTTTTCGCCACTTCATAAAATGGCCGGGCAGGCAAAATGGGTGGACAGTGGGCTGCAGCGCAACCTGAGCGCATACCAGCGACTCTGCTCTACTCATGGCAAGCGGCTTATCGCGGCCGGCCAAAAAGCTCTGCTGGCATCTCCAGTCGAGGCTTGCACATATTTCAACTAATTGCTTGTCTTCTTCTTGGTAGTGCTCTTGCAGCCAGCTGACAAAGCGATCTCCAATGAGGTTTAAGTTCCAGCTTGCCGGTGGGCATCTATCGAGGTATTCAATGGCGAAGATGGAAGTAAACTCATCTTCGCCAAAAAGGCGCACGAGCATGGGAAACTCTTCCTGCAGTGCATCTATAAGCCGAAACCAGTAGGCTTCGTTATAGATCTGCATGCGTTTTGCACTGCACAGCTCTTGCGTGCCTGCAATGTGCTCGTGAGAGCCTACAAGAGTGAGGGTATCGCTCATTCGCTGACGAATGGCACTACCAAACCACTCCTGTAGAGCTATTAGCTGTCTTGGCGCCTTTGGATCGTACTTCAAATTACAGCAGCTCTACTCGTTTTGCGAGCATCATACCATCCATTGGGCGCGATTTGCAGCCGCCTTGGCCTTTGCAGGTATTTTTGCCTTTGCATGTGTGTGCATTTGTCTTGCATCCGCCCTTGCCGCGGCAGCTGTTTTTGCCTTTGCAGGCTTGATCTGGAGTAGTAGTGTCAGCAATCTGGTCGATGCTTGTAGCTGCAGTAACCTGCGCGCCAGGACCCATCACCACTGCACAGCTGATGCCGGCTAGCAGCAATTTGCTTAATTTTTTGCTTTTCATAATTGAATTCCTTGCCTAAAATTGTAAAAAAATACCTTGACGGTCATTTCCTCTCTTAAGAAATAAAGATATTTTTGTCAAAGTGTTTGATGGGAAAATGGTCAATGTTCAGACTATGTTCAGACTATTTGACCTTAAAATGATGTTGTTGCAGCAATTCCCGCCAGAAAAAACAGCGCCCGTTGACTTTCAGGCGATTTTCTCTCTAAAAAAAGATCACCCTTTCCCCATTCATCTTGGGGGTTAACAGTACTTCAAAAATTTTCTGAAAATGACTAAGAACACGCTATCGAGCACTACGGGACATAGCGTCTTGTTAGGAAGTGTTGATACGTTTTCTAGCCAATATAAACCGGTACAAGTGCTCCCAGGAAGCAAGCTCCACAAATTCGAATAGAACCCTTTGCTTCTCCCAAAGAGCTTGAAAAGACCCTGCCTGTTTCTTCACAGCCTGAAACAAGTTGCAAGTCATCCCCTGAACCTGGTCGACGAGAAACGCGAGCAGCATCAGGAGAGATAAGACTGTAGAGAGGAATTTTTTGCCATGACCGTAATTGTGTTCGAAATTGTATCCTAAGTTCTTCAGCGTGTTGAACG
>JAFEGS010000391.1 GCA_018239705.1 Verrucomicrobiota bacterium
GTAGCCCCATATGAAGCGAGCCGCAAGGCGAAGCGGAATGTGGGGTTAATGGGATATTATATGATGAAGCTGCGGATGCAGCGACAGGAACATATTCGCAGAAGCACCTCGCATTAATTCAGACGATTCCAGTATAATCTTCGCTTTGTTTACCAACCACGGTTTTGCGATGAAACTTCCTTTGACCTATTATGGCAACCCTATCCTCCGGCAAAAAGCGGAGCCTGTAACAGAAATTACCGATGAAATTCGGCAGTTTATCAAAGACCTCGAAGAGACCATGATCGAAAAAAATGGCCTTGGGATTTCAGCCCCTCAGGTTGGATCGCGCCTTGCCATCTTTATCGCTCGGCCACCGGTCGATGATGGAACCGGTCGATATAGCTTTGGACCCTCAAAGGTCTATATCAACCCCAAGCTTACCGAGCCAAGCAGTGAATCATGGAGCCATGAAGAGGCCTGCCTATCCATTCCAAAAGTATATGGAGACGTCCCTCGCCCTGTGCGCATCACAATAACTGCTCTTGATATCAACGGTAAAGAATTCACTGAAGAGCTAACAGGATGGCCCGCCAGAGTAGTCATGCATGAAAATGACCACCTCAACGGCGTGCTCTTCATCGATCGAATAAGCAAAAAGCAGCGAAACCAGATTGAGCCGCTGCTAAGAACCATAAAACAAAAATATAATTAACAAAAAACGAAGTGTGCCAGCTATTTGGCAGTAGCTGCGGCTTGCCGCAGCTTTCATAGATGCCGGCTTACCGGCATCCTTCTCACTTTACTGCTCAATCTCAGTTTGCGCCTGGATCAGCTCTTGAGGCACATACTCTGCAGTTTTATGTCGAGTAAGCGAGCTTGTCCAGAATGAAAGGATCAGGCAAAAAACTACGAAGACTCCAGCAAGTATTGAAGTGATCTGCTTCAGCACTTCCGGCGTCGAAGTTCCAAATAGAGAATCTGAGGAATCGCCCCCTCCAAAAGAGGTTCCAAGCCCTCCTCCCTTTCCTTCCTGAAGCAGGATAATAAGGCAAAGAAGTAGGCAAGTGACGAGAAAACAGACGATAGAGAAGAAATAAAAAAAGGACATGTGCACCTTAATTGCGTTAAACTTTAGTAGATGTATTCTGGCAGAGCGAGATAATTTTTGTAAATGATTCTGGCTGGAGTGATGCTGTACCTATCAAAAGCCCATCCACATCTGCTGTCTGCAAAAACTCCGCTGCATTATTTGGATTGACCGATCCCCCATAGAGGATAGGCACCTTTTTGGCCTCAGTTTTGCCCCACAGCTCAGCCAGCACCTCTCTACAGTAATGGTGGACATCGGAAACAACTTCCGGAGTGGCAGGAAGGCCTGTTCCTATCGCCCAGATAGGCTCGTACGAAAGAACAATCGATTCGGCATCTTTTTTATCAACACCGGCCAGGCACTCTTCAATCTCCGCTTTGACCACCTCATGGACCAGATTATTTTGGTGGTCCTCATAGGACTCTCCCACGCATAGCACTGGCTGTAGACCACACTCAAGCGCTCTTTTCACCTTTCTGTTTATAAATTCATTAGACTCTTGAAAGTAGCGTCTTCTCTCAGAATGGCCTAGAATGACAAATGAGGCGCCGGCATCTTTGAGCATCTGGCCTGCTACCTCACCGGTAAAGGCTCCTTCAGAGGCATCGTTCATATTTTGCGCGCCAATAATCACGGGAGTGTCTTGCGCCCGCTGTTTTGCTGCTTGAATGGC
>JAFEGS010000392.1 GCA_018239705.1 Verrucomicrobiota bacterium
TTTAAGTCGTTTTCGTCCTTTTCGTCTTTTGTGTCGTTTGTCGTTTTGGTCCTTTCTGCCATTTTTCCCCCTTACTCACCCAAACATTTGCTTTATAATTAAATTTTTAATATAATAAAGATATGGAGAAAAAACATCGAGTAAGCGGAGGATAGCAATATGTCAGAAGTAGTTGTCAACTTTCTAACCGCTGGTGGGACGGATGTCAATGGTAATCCGACCAATTTTACGGTACAGCCCAGAGTGTTCGACTGGCAGATCTCGCAAGATGCGCAAAACTACTATACGCAAGAGATGAACCAGCTTCAAGCAGACTTTAACGCCATTGATTCATCTGCAGGCACTTCGTCCACTGCAAATGATTCTCTTATCCAAAACATCTCTCAAATCTTAACCAACCTCAACAACTGGTCACAGCTAAAATATGCAACCACAGGAACCGTAAACCAGACCTACCAAGTAAACGGCACAGCCGTCACGATCCTGTATGTAAGTGGTACCGGTGCCACACTCAATCCTCCTCAAATCCAGATCAATGGTGTACTGCAAACACAAAGCGACCTGCCTGCAGCAGACCAGATTTCCGGCGTATCTGGCACCTCCCCAATATCTGCCGATTCCTACTTTGCTGCAAACCCATCGATGCTAAACCCGGTATTTACCCCCACAGATAGCTCTACAGCACTTACTACCACCATGAACCAAAACATGGCACAATCGCTTGAAACCATTCTCTCGACGATTCGATCGGCTTCCTCTGCCGGACAGCCCTCTTGGGACCCCATTTTGGAACCTGCAAGCGGCGGAGTCACCGCATCTATGCGAGCTGCCGTAGAAGCACTCGTATCGCCAACGACAGCCTCTATCTACAACATCAATGGCGCCATTACCGGAGCTCTCTCTGCAGCAAACCAGGCTGCTATTATTGGTAATGCAGCCAGCGGTTCTACCTCCTTGCAACAGATCTTAATGGTCGATTATGTCTCTCAAGGTAACCAGCTTCTCTACAACCAGATGAGTGACCTCCAGTCGGCGATTAATATCAACCAGACAGCGCTTAGCTATCTTAACTCGCTGCAGGACTTAATGAACCAAAAAGACCCACAGCAGTTTGTGCTTCAGCTGCAAAACCTCAACAACGTCCAGGTAGCAACAGGCTCTACCCAACAGGCAATTTACGACTCCTTTGAAGCTGCAAGCTATAACAGCGCCCTGGTTGCCATCTCAAACGTTACAGATACAACGCTACAAAGCTACATCCAATCGCTTTCAAGCACAGACAGCCTTGCATCGGGCACCTTTACAGACCTGGCAAGCATGATGGGCACCATAGGCACCTACAGCATCAACCAGATCATCACAAACCTGCAGTACCTGATTGGCCAAATAAATGCTCAGGGCGGAAACTTTGCCGGAGGCTTGAGCGGCGACCTTACAAAAATTCTTCAGGACTTTCAGGCACCAAACCAGACAATCCAGCAATGGATCCAGGACTCTCAAACAGGGGCGCAAGGACAGTACCAAAATGATCTTAGCAATGCTGTCGTTGCCTCTCAGTCGTTTGATGATACGGAAAGAGAAAACCTTCGAGGTGTCATGTTTACGTTTGAAGAATTTTATAAATCTTCTTCCGGATTGCTCAATGATTTAACACAACTTCTTGAAAAAATAGCTGACGCAATTGCGAGGTAATAAAAAAATTATAGACAGGAGTAAAAGCTATGAGCGTACCCATTAC
>JAFEGS010000393.1 GCA_018239705.1 Verrucomicrobiota bacterium
TACTGGCATTGGGTGGTATGTACCACATTCAGACGGTCCATTAAGCAACGGAATACCAAGTCCTTCTTCATTACAGGTTTCTCCTGAGGGAGATTGCCCCATTAGGATATCTGCAATAGAGCTTAATGTTGGGTGTTCTAGATTAGAACTCATCACCAACCCTCGCTAGTTGCTTACGAATTTCGTGGTCCATTTCTTGTGATTGAACCATCTGTTCAGCAAGGGTCTTTGTCAACTCCTGCATTTTCTCATGAAAAGAGCCTTCTTCCTCAATTTCTTCTGTGCCGACATAACGCCCAGGAGTAAGAATGTATCCATGTTCTTGAACTTCTTCTAGTCTGGTTGACCTACAGAATCCAGGAATATCTTTATAAGCGTCTAAGAAAGAAGTGTGATCGACTTTTTCTCCACGCCAAGAATGGTAGGCACTGGTGATATAATTTATGTCTTTCTCTATATCAAGATCCTTATGAGTGCGGTCAGCCATAAAACCTGACTTGCGAGCATCGATAAATAGAATTTCGCCTCTGCGATCACGAAGTTTGCTTTTTCCAGCTAAACTACCGCTTCGATCTTTTGCTAGGAACCAAAGGCAAACAGGAATCTGAGTAGAATAAAATAGCTGTCCGGGAAGAGCTACCATGCAATCAACTAGGTCTTCTTCGATAAGACGTTTGCGTATTTCACCTTCACCACTTGTGTTCGAACTCATAGAGCCGTTGGCGAGAACAATCCCTGCTACACCATGGGGAGCAAGATGATGAACCATATGCTGAAGCCAAGCATAATTGGCATTTCCAGCTGATGGAACACCAAATTTCCAGCGCATATCTTCGCGAAGGTTTTCTCCGCCCCAATCGGAAATATTGAAAGGTGGGTTTGCAATGATGTAATCTGCTTTTAGGTCTTTGTGTAAGTCATTGTGAAAGGTGTCTGCATTTTTTGAGCCAATATTACCCTCAATTTGACGTATTGCTAGGTTCATCTTGCAGAGGCGCCAGGTCGTAGGATTAGATTCTTGACCGTAGATAGAAATATCGCCGATATGACCCCCATGGAGCTCGACGAATTTTTCTGATTGCACAAACATTCCGCCTGATCCACAGCAAGGGTCATAGACACGCCCTTTATAGGGTTTCAGCATTTCAACAAGAAGCCGAACAATAGATTGAGGCGTATAGAATTCTCCTCCGCCCTTGCCTTCTGCGCTAGCAAATCGAGAGAGAAAGTACTCATACACACGGCCAAGAACGTCTTTCTGTCCTTGTGTATGCATGCTGATTGTGCTCATCAAGTCAACGAGATCACCAAGCTTTTCTTTGTTCAGAGCAGGTCTTGCATAATCTTTAGGTAAAATGCCTTTCAGTGCGCCGTTTTCTTTTTCGAGTTCTGACATGGCTTCATCGATGATCGTCCCGATTTTTACAGAACGTGCATTGGATTTAATGTTGTCCCAACGAGCGGGTTTTGGAACCCAAAAGACATTCTCTGCGAGGTATTCGTCACGATCTTCAGGATCTGCCCCTTTTTCATTTTTGAGCTTATTGTATTTCTCCTCGAAAGCGTCTGAGATATACTTAAGGAAAATTAAGCCTAAAGCGACATGTTTGTATTCTGCAGGATCCATGTGGCCGCGCATTTTATCGGCTGCAGCCCATAATTGTTGCTCAAAGCCAATATTAGCACCTGATATCGAATGCAGGGCGTTCTGACAAGAAAGATTTGACATATAAA
>JAFEGS010000394.1 GCA_018239705.1 Verrucomicrobiota bacterium
TTATGCGTAGATTCGATCTTTGCCACCTCATCGGACAGCATAGTTTTCATAATCCTGACGAAGGATTCTGGCTAAGGACGAAGTGTTGGAAATAAAGCCATTATTGGTGTACCATTTGTGCCTACACGCTACGTTATGAGGTTGCAATGCACGTTTCTGAAATAGCTATGACAGATGTTTCCCCAAGCCTTTCTTTTAACCCAACGAAAAACCAGATTGTCAGCATCTCCTCGATCAGCATGATCAGAGAGCGGCTCTTGTCTCTGCCTAGGGGAAGTTGGGTATTTATCGATTTAGATGAGACATTATGGCGCCATACAGGAATCAGTGTGAGAAGTATACCGTGCGGCAATGACCAGTATCGTTGCGTCGGCTCTTCTATCTATAAATTAGTTGAAGAGGAGATGGTAACGCTTATTTCCGAGCTTAAGAACAAAGGAATTCACGTTTTATCGATCACAAGCAGAGGGAGTGTGAGCAGCACGCGTGCCGAAACCTTTGAGCATCTGAAGACATTAGGGGTGGAGTTTTCAAGGATCTTGCCAGAGTCGGTTGTTATGCTGAAGGAACATGGATTGGATACTGACGCCATATACGAGGATGGGGTTGTTTTTGTCTCTGACTTCAGCAAGGGGCCCATCATTTTGGAGCTCTTGAAGAGAGCAGGGGAGTTCAGGATCTCTATCCCGCCCGAAATTGCGCTGATAGATGATTTAGAGGAAAATATTAATAGTGCGAAAGAGGCCCTGGAAGGCTGCCTAGAATATCATATTCCATTTTTTGGAATTCATTACACAGCGGAGAAGCATGTAGTTCATAAGAAAGCGAGCGAGGGAGAAACACCCAAGCTTAGAAATCTTATCCTAGAAATGCACCGCAGTATTTCAAGATCAACATATTGAACCATTTGGGGTATGTATGGCGACTTGCAGCGTGCTCTTCAAAGGACCAAGCTTAGACACTACTGTTGATGGGTTTGTAAGCTTTTATTGATAAATCGCACATCGCAGAGCCCAGCCTCTTTGACACGGCCCCAAAGGCACAAATCACATGCCTTTTCTCTTTCATTCTCAGTGAATCGGAACTTTAGCTGGAAACTCTATGGTGTTATGTTCTTTCGAAAAACTGCGAACCATCTCTTGTTTTTTATTAGTGTTTTCTGGATCAATGTTGTTCATTTCGTAAAGCGGTTTAAATAAGATCCCTATTACTTCATATTTTGAGAGATCCTCTCTTGATAAAGAGATATCATCGTCGGTTTTTTCATCTGTGACAGGATTGTCCGCTGTTTGTCCAATCCCTATAAACCTTCCTTGTTCTCTTGCGACAGCAGCAATTCCTTTTTTATGTATTGCATCTAGTATGTTTAATTCTTTTTGCGGTTGTTTTGATTTTATTTTACCTAAATTTTTTATTAAATCAGTGACTAGATTTGTCTTTTCGTTATTTGATAAATTTTTAAATTTATCGCTTTCGAAAATTTCGTTTAAGGTAGATTTTGTGGTTTCTTGGCTAGTTGGGCTAAGAGGATTGTACTCTCTTGTGATGATGGCAAACTGATCTTTAGGTTCGATATTTTCTGTTTTAACAAGTTCTTTCCTGCTTATGAAACCTGCATCATCCATCTTAAAAGCTACTTCAAATAGAGAACGGGGCCATGGCGAATACCGCTTGTCTGATTTCTGCATGCCTAGCTCATACCACGACTGTTTTTCCTTATCAGATAATCC
>JAFEGS010000395.1 GCA_018239705.1 Verrucomicrobiota bacterium
TTAGTACGCGTAAATTTCAAATTAAAATCAATATGTCTGTTGCATTTATATGGCTGATAAGAGACAATTGCCATTTAAATCATAAAAATGTGAATGGTATGTCATACGAAACAAAGGTATCTACTCCCCTCCAGTCCTGCACACAGCCAACTGTTGAGAGCATTTCTACAGCGCCAGCAGCTCTGCTCTATCTTGGAAGAGCTGTCATGCTTATCCACGATATAGGTGCAAAGATTGTACAGATTTTTAACGAAGTAATCGGGCAGCTCTACAGATACCTCGAAGCTCTATATGAATCCTTGCAAAACGCCTTCTACGATGCATCGTTCAACTTGAGAGATATGCTGCAAAAAGGAAAAGAACATAAACCAAGCCTTGAGAGCTTAAGCAAGGCAAGCGAAGTGCTGAAACAGTACCGTCAGCAGGATATTGCAAAAGATGGAAACTGCCTCTTTAAAGCTGTCTCCTATAGCCTGTATGGCACTGAGGAGCGGCATGCTCAATTGAGGAAAGAGTGCTGTGAAAAGATCGCTATAGAGGAATTTGCAGCAGACTATCTGCTCTCCACTCCACACTCTGATGAAGGCCTTAAGGATTACTATGAAGGATGGTGTGTACGCACAGCTGAGGAGCAAAATCCTGCCTTGAAGGACATGCGAAGAGATATGGGAATACGAGCAGCCATTGTAGAACAAGGAAAAGAGAGCATTCGAGCTGCACTCACAGCAAAATTAACGAAAGAACCAAGTGCAGTAGATATCTACAAGGCCTTCATGAGCCAGGATAAATCGCACGGTGGTGAAATAGAGCTCACGGTACTAGTTGAGATGCTCCAGCGTCCTATTTTGGTATTCAAAGGAAGAGATGCACATCTTGTGCCAACCGCAGAGGCCAGCACCTTTGGAAGAGAGTATAAAGGTAAAAGCCCAATAATCCTCTACAATATGCCGGGTCATTACGATGCGTATGTGCCGGCACCACTTCTCCATTAATAAGACTGCAGAGCCAAGGCGGCCCCCCGGGCTCTGCGGTAGTTTTTCCTTTTAGGTAAAGACCTTTTCCAGCTCTATCGCATCGCTGAGGAGCGCGGCTCTCGACAGTTCTATATTGTCAAAAGTACAGGAAAGCTCGACATTATCTTTTGAATGAATAATCGCCTCTAGCGTGGCATCGACCGTGCAAATCTGCCGGTTTCCTGATGAGGAAGTAAGAATAATTGATGCGAGTGAGGTAACTGCAACAGCACCGCTTCCTCGTTCTTCTATGGAAACCTCTTTAAATTTATTCTTATCATCAAACTCTGAGGTCATTTTACCCTGACATTTTTGCACAAGAGAATTATTAAGAACCATGACAGCATACTTTAAGGCTTCAGGTGAGCAAAATTTTAACGCATGGAGGGTTTTAGTCTCTTCTTTATAACTTGGATCTTCGTTGTCCGTAATTCCAAAAAGTTTATTAATCTTTGCAAACAGTTTTGATAATTTTTCTACTTCTTTTGACTCGAACTTCACGGTACAATTATCCATCAAGGAGGCCGTGCTTTTCGCTAATAGACTAAGGCTCGTCTTCCCAATGCCTTTGTCTTGCACTTTTGGAGTTGAGAGCGAACACTCATCTAACCGTTTTGTGGCCTCCTTAAACTTCTTCTGCACGCCGTTAGCTTCTTTTTGAAGCGTCAGAAGCAGCTCGTGATGTGACGTAATATGGCTATTTCTTACCTG
>JAFEGS010000396.1 GCA_018239705.1 Verrucomicrobiota bacterium
GCTGCCACTTTGAAAGAGCAGCGTTCAAAGATGAAGGAAGTGTCCTGCACCATCTCCCCTTTTACGCGACATAGTTCATCTTCATCCATGCCACACACACCGGTAGATGAAGGCACAAGCCTTAACTGGAGCGGCTATGCTGCTGCCACAAGCTTAACCAAACCCACAACTGGTTCTGTCAGCTATGTAACAGGCACCTGGGTTGTACCTAAACTTACAGCAACGCCAAATAATTCCTACTCAGCAGCCTGGGTGGGGATTGATGGCTACTCAAGCAGTACCGTAGAGCAGTTAGGTTCAGAAAGTGATTGGATAAATGGGAAACAGCAAAACTATGTGTGGTTTGAAATGTATCCTCAAGGCGCCTACGAAATTGTTGGCTTTCCTATAAACATCGGCGACACTATGGCAGCAGAGGTGACCTATGTGGGAAGAAATACTTTTGAGCTTAGCATCTACAATATCACCAAAAGGTCCTATTTCGTAGTTCCATCATCCTACACAAAAGCAGCAAATGCAAAGCGAAGTTCTGCTGAATGGATTGTCGAAGCTCCCTCAGAAGGTAGCAGCGTATTGCCGCTTGCCGATTTCGGAAGCATTAAATTTTCAGGCTGTCAGGCTACCATCAGTGGAAAAACCGGTACTATTGGCAATAGCTCCTGGAAAGATGATCCTCTTACCATGGCGACACAGAGCGGTATTGTAAAGGATGTTCCTTCCGTCCTGACAAGCAATGGGGCAAGCTTTATAGTTACTTGGGATCACGAATAACTTACTAACTGGCACTGCGGTCATTTGACCGCAAGCTATAGAGGCAGTTTTTTTGGAGTGCGGTGGCTTGCCACCGCTTTCGTATGTGCCGGCTTGCCGGCACACTGCTCGATCTTCTCAATTGGACATCTCTTGAAGCACCGTCAAGCCGGTGCTTATGAAAGCTGCGGCAAGCCGCAGCACTCCAAAATATAGCCTCAAAACCATCCAAACTATAACTTGCGGTCAAACGACCGCAGTACTCAGAGCTTGAAGCCCTTGTGCGAGTAGAGATAGAGGCTGACAGTTAACCTTCAACTCGCTCATGCTCTCCTGAAAAAGCTGAACCTGCTCCTGGACAGCATTCACAGCCTGCTCTTTTCCAAAGCGATTGGCGTAATTGGCCATGCTTCCATGGAGTCGGTCTTTTTCCATGTCGTCGAGATCATCTAAGATCTGAAAAGCTATACCAAAGTGCAGTGCAGCGCGATGCACATGATCGAGCTTGTCTCGATCTCCACCACCAAATAGCCATCCTAGCGTAAGTGATAGGTCAAACAGCGAAACGGTTTTCATCTCAAGCACCTCTAAAAGGTCCTTAAGCTCGTGCCCCTTTGGAAAAAGGTCAAAATACTGCCCACCAATAAGCCCAAGGCTTCCCATCTGCTTGGCAGCCTGCATGACGGCGAGCTGCGCTGTCTCATACGCCTTAGCGGCAAATTGGCCTCCGGCCTTTTTCAGCTCATCGCCATTTGCTGCAATCTGGTCAAACCCTGCTGAGATCATTGCGTAGCTTGCCAAAAGGGTAGTAGCCTCTCCATACACCTTGTGAGTAGTAGCACGACCGCGGCGCATATCGTCATTGTCCATGCAGGGAAGGTCGTCTGCAACTAAAGAAGCTGTATGGAAGTATTCAACGGCGAGCGCTGATGGCGTGACATCTATGCCATGATTCAA
>JAFEGS010000397.1 GCA_018239705.1 Verrucomicrobiota bacterium
GAAGAATAGTAAAATTGAATTCGTGGAGGAGAGCACTGATGAGACGATGTTCAGATTTTGATCTTGCTCCTTGAAACAGTTCCATGTATGTCTGTACTGAAATAACCCTCTCTTCTGCTTGGTCTATCCACTTCGCGGCTTTTTCATTGCCACGCTGCACCCAAATGAGAATGTCAGTATCGAAAATCATGGATATCGGCCTCCCCTTAACCTTTCCATATGCTCTTCTACTGATTCTTTCTCATCTGCATGCATGCCAAAAAAGGGATGCTCTTTCACCCTTTTTTTGGTTGGTTTTTGCTGTTTCGGTACGATGGTTCCAACCCATGTGTTGTGATAATAAATTTTAACGTCTTCATTGCGCTCTAGAGATTTAAGAATACCTTTCATCTTATAACGCAGATCTACTATAGAAGCTTCCATTGCCTACCCCACGTATGCTTTCCTTCATTGTAGCAAATCTAGACATTTCATGTATACATTTTATTACGCAAGCTACGAGCGTACATGCTCGTAGCTTGGGTCTTGCGTTGTTAGTCCCCATCCGCATCACTTGGGCAGAGCCAGTTGCTTACGGCCATGCCAAGGTAACTTGCAGCAGTTGCTATTGCCACCCCTGTTACTGACCATCCGCCATTTTTTGGGTCAATGTGGTTCGCTATAAGCTCACCTGCCAGAGAGACTGCAACCGGTGCTAGAGCAACCATCGACCGCTTAAACACCCCGGTTACTGCCGCGTGCAGCTCTTGCGCAGCAAGCGCCGTCAGGTTGTGCTGCACTAATTTTATCCCCAAGGAAACTGTTGGATAGCTCTTAAGTACAGGGAAGTGATTAGCTACAATCGCAAGCGTTGGTACTGCCACCGTCGCAATTGCTGCGCCAATCGCTTGCGCCTTTGCAATGCAGTTCTTTCGCTGAAGAGCCTCTTCATCAAGATCTTTATCTTTTGTTCTATTATGATTCAGTAGCGCTTTTGCAGAGACCTTTATCGTCGATATAACGCCGCCCATTGTGGTTGCGCCAAAGTAGCGGTTGGGTGCGTTCCATGGTACTGAACTAGGAAGAATAAGACCCATCGCCACATCTGCAGCTACTGTTGTAAGGCCATAAAAGCCGAGCAGTGCAATTTTCTTGCACGTTGTATCCTCAGTGCTCTGACCAGTTTTAAATATTTTATTTACAACCTCATTGGTTGCAAGGCTCATGACCACCCCGAAAGCACTTCCGCCACTTACAAGCAGGCGATTAGAAGCTGACGCTCCCATTGCAATCCCAGCCAATAGGACACCACTTGCCAGCCTTCGCATGTTCAGGCTGGTGCGCTCTTTGTTTGGATCGACATCTGGATTGACCAGCATATAGGTATGCTTTTGCAAAATAGCCGCTGAGGCCATAGCAGTAAAGTAGCCCATCGCATTGACACTTGAAATGATGGTTGCCTGTCCTATCGGGAGCGTCTGGTTGCCAGGAACTGGGAGCAGGTAGGCGCTTGCATCAAAGAGTGTTGCTGCTGCAACATAGGCAATAAGCACCATCACCTGTTTTACTTCGTGATCGACAGCTTGCCAGTTACCCTTTACTACCTTATTACTGAAGTGCGCAAAAGCCATGTCCATCATAATAGACCAGCTCTCATGCCCTTTAGCAGATCGGATGCTATTATTATCTACTAATCTATTTACTAATGCCTGTGTAGCACTGACTGA
>JAFEGS010000398.1 GCA_018239705.1 Verrucomicrobiota bacterium
CATTAACAGATGTTCGTATTGAGCTACGGAAAAAGGCAAAAGGTATATTTTTTTCCGATACACAATTTTTTAGTGTAGATTTAGAGAAAACAATCCCTATAAGTGAACATAATATTGACATCGCATTATTTGTAAATCCTATTTTTACACCATCTAACTTAGCCTATGGCCATGAATCGCTTTCATTTTCGGAATGGGCAACAGATCAAGATTTTTTTGTAAAGCGAAGTCGTATTTCTGCAGACGTTGCTTTTGTTGGGTATCCAACTAATTTTCACGACTCCAAATGGAAGCTGCCTATCGCGCGTCATGCTATTTTAGCATCCATTCCTGAAATAGGCTTTAGCCATAATGAGATTGATCTGGATGAGATAGTATTAGTGTCCGGACTTTCATTTAACGGGGGTAGCGGGAGCCCTGTCTTCTCATGTCAGAGGGGTTTAAAAATTAATAGAAATCATGGGTCTGCTGAGACAGATGATTACTGCCCTCAAAAGCTTTTGGGGATTATGACTGGTCACTTACAGTTCCCTAAAGAAACTGAAAAATTTATGTCAAAAAAAGAGGAAGAATTTACCCGGCACAGTGGCCTTTCCTATTTTACAAGAATCACAGCCTTACAAAATCTCATTCACAAATACGCCTTATAAGCATTCGTTATGAAAAATCACAGTAAAGACTTGCAAAATAAAAAAGAATCAAAGGGTGAATGTGGCTATACAGACGAAATGGTTTCACTTTCTGAAGATCATAATCAATATGTGAAGGAGTTATTAGATCCATTGATTGTTGAAAGGAATCAGGCTAAATTGCTATTTGAAACCAGATTTATCACCCCATTTACTATCGCACTTAAAAAATTTAATGTTTTGAAGAAAATAAATATCGAAGTAGAAAATAAAATCAAAGACCAACTGTATCCATTGGATACAGTTATGTTAATGCTTTATGAAGATAGTGTGAAATACTGTGCTATATCGTTCTGTGAAGTAATAAGAAAGCTTATCATTTTTCTAAACGGAGAATTACAGGGAAAATTCTTACATCTCTTACGAAGAAATAGCTTAAAATCGACCGTTGAAAAATTGTCTAAAGATAACACAGAGAATGATAAAAAATATACAATTCGTTTATCTGACTATCAAAAAATTTGGGATGCTTTTTTTCAAGCGGAACAAATTGTAAAAACAGCCCTAAGGAACAAGATATAGAAATTCTTAAAACTAACCTTGAAAATACCTATCAAAAACTCAAAACATACAGAGATCAAGTAGCTGCACATTTTGATGATGAAGCAGCGAAAAATGGAACATTGCCAATCCTCCTATGGACAGAACTAGGGGCAATTGTGAAACAATCCCATGACTTCATTCAAAAATTTTATTTTCTTTTAACTCACGATAACATACAGTGCGATGAACTTGACGGAGTAGGCTTTACAAGCGAAGAAAACACAGTGCAATCGTATATTACAGGTATTTTTAGAGATGTTATGATTGATGGCACCTCGTCATCTGATCACTGATAAGGCCGCTCACCCTATGGGACCTTGGATTGGTCAAGTGGGCACTTATTTCATAGAAATCATTGCTAACTTGATAAACTCGTAGAAGAAATTTCAAGGAGTTTTTTGTAGAGCTTAACCATTACAAGGGTATCTTGTCGGCAGTACTCTAACATATTATTTATAAGTGCGTTTTTTT
>JAFEGS010000399.1 GCA_018239705.1 Verrucomicrobiota bacterium
GCGATCGCAGTGTTCATACCGATCACCTTTCCATCGAGGTTGAGCAGGCAGCCTCCGGAGTTACCGCGATTGATCGCTGCATCTGTCTGGATGAATTCTTCCACGCGGGCGATGTCGAGGTTATTGCGATCTTTTGCACTGATTACGCCAACAGTAACAGATGCCTGAAGACCAAGGGGGTTGCCAATGGCCATCACCCATTCTCCCGGCTCTATCTTATCAGAGTCGTCAAGTTCAAGGTGCGACAGCTCGTCGGCATCAATTTTTAGAAGAGCGATGTCGGTGTTGGGATCTGCACCTATGACGCTTGCTATGAATTCCCGTTCATCGTTGAGAAGAACTGTGATCTGGTCAGCATCTTGCACGACGTGGTTATTGGTGAGGATGTAGCCATCGTGAGAAACAATAAAGCCAGACCCTTGGCCCATTCTTGGCGCCCTTTTTTCTTGACGTGGCTGAGGAAAGCCGAAAAAGCGCTGCCAGAATTCATCTTGTGATGGGTCATTAGGCTGCTCGTCCCAGCCTTCAGAGCGAGGTTCTGGTCGCTTAGAAGAAAATTGTGTTCGGACAGACACAACAGCAGGAGTAGCTGCTTTTGCGATGGCAGCCATTTCCATTGAGACCTGTTTCGCGACGCTCATTGTGGCCGGTGCACCAGCTGCAGACAGAGGCTGCACGCAATAGGGAGCACAAACCAAAAGAAGTAGGTTCATTCTGCGCAGTATTGACGTAGTAGAAGCCATGAAAAAACCTCCATAAAGGGAATTATATAAAGATACCCCATTGTACAAGAGAGAGTGCTTCTGCACAAGTCATAGTTGCGACAACGCATCACAGAGGATTAAGAAGCCATTGCGGATCCGATCCCAGCCAAAGCACTCATTTGGTGCATGGATTTTATCTGTCGGAAGCGCAAGGCCAAAAAAGACAACTTCTGACTGGCTGGCTTCTTGGAGCTCTGTAGCAATAGGGATAGTGGCCCCATCATAGATATAGGCAGCCGGCTGGCTATACACTTTGCCGCAAGAAGCAGCTAAGGCCTTGACCAGCTTTGATGAGGGAGAGGTGCGAACGGGCTTACCCATCCCTTCATGGATCGTACAGTTCACTTCAATGCCTTTCGGGGCAAGCGATTCAATATAATTTTTTATAAGTTGGGTTATCTGGCGTGGATCTTGGTTTGGGACGAGCCGGCAGGAGAGCTTTGCCTGAGCCTGAGCTGCGATGACTGTCTTTGTTCCCGGTCCGCCATATCCACCTGTAATTCCATTAATTTCGAGGGTGGGGCGTAGCCAGGAACGTTCGAGTGGTGAAAGGTTCTTTTCACCGCCCGTAGAAGAGGCGTTAAAATCTTTTTTCAATTGATCTTGATCAAAATCAAACGAGATGCAGGAGAGCTCCTCTTCAGATGGTGTTGAGACTTGGTTGTAGAAGCCGGGAATAGTGATACGTCCGTTGCTATCGCGAAGGGATGCAAGCATTTCGACAAGAGCGTGGAGCGGATTATAGACGATGCCCCCATAAATCCCGGAGTGCAGATCGCTGTTTGATCCCTTCAGCTCCACAGTAAAGGCACATAGGCCTCGTATTCCTAAGGTAATTGCAGGCGTCTCGGCATCTTTCATGCTGACATCGACGATCATGAGGTAGTCAGCTTTGAGTTTATCTGCCTTATCTGCCTGTTTGAGGATCTTGGAT
>JAFEGS010000039.1 GCA_018239705.1 Verrucomicrobiota bacterium
ATAACAAATAAAAAATATTTTTAAATTCAATTATTTGCTAGTATAAAATTAGGAGTCAAAAAGCCTGAGAGGCTATACATTTTCTATCACTTATGTCGCCGTGAGAGGAGGAAGCTATGGAACCAGAAGGTCATTTATCACATGTACCAAATTTCCAACCTTTAGCAAATATAGCAAATGAAGGAGCGGCTCAGCCAACAGGCCGATCGCTGCTCACTCGGCGAGAGGCAAAATCGGATCTTACGACCACTCCTGAGAAAACAGCGCAATATAATACGCTCTCCGAAAAAATAGGCAACGTAACGTCAGCAGAACAATCAAATGCAGTATTCACAGAGATTGTTAATTGTAAAAACTCCAACTTAATTACTCCATCTCAATACGAACAGTTATACAGACAATTAACGAGTAAATCAACTAGTTTGGACAAGCAAAATGTTAAACCAGAATCACCTTCTCGACCTGAAAAGTCAGCACCCACACAAAATCCTGTACCGACAAAAAGTAGCGAGATTTTACAGCAGCCCCTGATCTCAAAAAAAAGCACTGCCGTTGAAGGAAAAACCCCGAAATCGCAAAAAACCGAAACGGCTCAGACAAAGAGCCACGGCTCATTTTTTACCGGATTTTTTAAGTCAACAGGCAAAGAAAAAGCAGTTGAACATTCGCAGGAGAGCTTGCTGGAGCTTCTGAAAAAAGAATTTCCTGACGTAAAAATGACCGAGCCCAAAGACGTCAAAAACAACTTATTGTACTGTAAAAAATTAAATGAAAAGTTAACTTCAAACAAAGACATATCTCAGTCTACGAAAAATGCTGCAAATCAGTATATAAAAAAATCTTTTGAAGAGGGGGTTGCCTACTTAGAACAATCTCTAGGAGATCCTCAGCTCAATGAAAACAATATGATAGACACTATGTATGGAGACAATGATAAACAAGATAAAATCAAAAATCAAATAAGTGATTTAAGCTCAACAAAAGCAAGACTTAATAATTTAGTTTCTAACTTCCCTGAAAGCAAAGAGAAAACTAAAGAATTGGATAGAAAGCATAAGGCAACTGAGCAAGCGTTTGAGACTGCGAAGAAAAAAGTAACTATTAAATACGACATAGAGGCGATAAACAAACCTTCCATCACTGAAGATGAAGCAAAAGCGAGACTAGACTCGACTTTCCAAGAAGTAAATAGTGCAGAACAGCTCTCTAAAAAGGAATTTTCTCATGCCAATTTTGAAAATGCTGGCGCACTACACGTATGGGACCATGTGAGCACTGGAAGAGGAGAAGCCACTCCTAATACTTTTAAAGAAGTGAAGATAGGCGATTTGACCGTTGGTTGTACAAGCCTGACCAATTTTAAAAAAAGCCCTTATACAAATGAAGACAGGTTTGTAGCCACTGAGATTACACTTAACACGAGAGGCGGTAGTGTAAAGGCTCCTCTTCTTGGTGTGTTTGATGGCCATGGAGGTGATCAATCAAGTCAATTTCTTACAGAACATTTGCCTAAATTTCTTGAAAATGAAATAAATGCATTTCAATCGCCATTGACTGACGATAAAATGACTGCGGCCTTGCAGAAAGCGTTTGTGAAATGCAACCAGCATTTATTCGATAGTGGTAAGGCTGGGAGTTCCGGTTCGACTGCAACAGTGAGTTTGATCTTTGAAGGGCATATTTGGACGGCAAATGTGGGTGACGGTCGTGCAGTGGTTGTAGATCCACAACAATCTCATGCTTTAAATGAAGATGCATCACCCGATGTGCCAAAGTTTAAAGAACAAGCTGAGGCTAGAGGGGGCAAAGTGGAAAATAAGAGGTTGGGAGATCTTGGCGTTGCTACGTCGTTTGGAGATTTTGCTGCAAGAGGTGTAAGTGTTCTTCCTCAAGTCACCAAGCTACCTCTTACTCAACTTGATAGAAATGCTGTACTTATTATTGGCTGTGATGGACTTTTTGATGTAGCTTCAACTCAAGAAGTTAGCAATGCTACAAGAGCCATGTTAGCAGAAGAAAAGAAGAGTACCGGAGAAATTTCTCAAAACCTTGCTACAAAATCCCGAAATGCAAAAATTGAAAATTTTCCTGATTATATAAAGAATGTACTGGGGGAGCTTAATGAGACAGCACACATAGCCGTCTTTATGACAACTTATGGGGAATTTGCGACAACAGAACAGGATGTAGATGTATTAGCAAATCTTGTAAAGGAAAAATTTAACAATATACATAAAAACGATCAAAATAAAATTGACGATACAAACAAAATGATTGATAGGGCTAAACAAGAAGTCCTTATTGCGAAGAAAAAACCATTAAATCAAGACGACATTACTGTTGTTACAGTGAATCTCAGCTCTCTGATCCAAGGCTAATGAGGAGAAAGAAAAAATGAATCTAAATCTATATGGGCAGCTTCATGGGTTATCGCATGCGATCCATAGAGGTGATCCCAAAAATCGTGAAGAAAATGAACAGCTAAACCAGGATATAGAAGAATATGCCGATTTGGTGGTAGCTGATGAGCGGGAGCATTATCAGCCAAATGAGGGGTTTGGCGTGGAGGGTCCAGAAGCACACTTTGCTCGAATACGTCAGCAAGTAATCCATGCGCAGCATGAGTTTTATCAAACCTTGAGCCTTGGCTACAAAGCAATTTGTGAAGCACTCACTGCTGCCGGTGAACCGATCCCCGAAGTGTCAGCTGAAGGCCTTGCTCTTATGGGAGATCATAATGCATTCTACAACGCCTTGCGAAACGGTGCCCCCATTTATGAGCTCCTTGGTTTTTCTCCTGAAACAATGGATACATTCCATAAGGCGTTGAACACGCAACTTGAAAATCAAGATTTTGATAAGGCGCGTAGCGGCTACTTTTTCATGAATTCGATTTGTCCGGAAAGGCCCGATTATTGGAAGGCGCTCGGCCAGGCTGAAGCGCAGCTTGGCCATTATGAAGAGGCAGAAGCTGCATACAAAAAATCTCTGAATATCTATGTAAATAGAGAATTTTTAGATTTATTTAGTGTAAAGGAGAGCTATCTCGACCTCCTGAGCGTCTATGTAACACAAGGAAGTGCCGATAAACGTGCAGAAGCTAACGCGATTTGTAATGCAGCAATTACGTATGCCCAGGACCTTCGTGACAAACTGGGCGGAGAGGAGCTCTACCAGACCTTACTCGCTGCGAAAAACGAGCTAAAATAGACTCCCTTAGCTGATTAATTATGCTCGGGGTAGCTCTCTATTTAGTCATCAGTAACAACCTACCCTCACGTTCACGAGTTTTGACAATAAATAAATTTAATAGGTAGAATAAAATTAGAGGCGTTGCTTTATGCAGGCAGGGAGTTTTATGAATGACGAAAAGGACGATCTGGAATTGATCAGCCAATCAATTTTACAAAATCGCTTTGGCAGCAGTAGTAGCATGCAGCCCACGAGTAATGAACCAGAGATCGAACGCAGTAAAGGGAGCGCCTTTGAAAAGGGCTATACATGCCTCATAGAAGAGATCAAGGACAAAGCAGTTGATGGATACTACTCCTGTGATGCAGATATTAAACCTCTACCAATAGCGGATTTCCAGATCCTGCCTGAAAAAATGCAAGAAATAAAAGAATGCATTGAGGAGGGCTTGAGTGAACGTATCAACCCTATCTGCAGCTTTTCTGCAGATGTCCAGTTGATTTTCTACGAAACAGCAACCCACTTCCTAGAGCAAGCTGACTTCAAAAAATCGCTTGATGCCTTCTCTTTTTTGACAATGATGAACCCTCAAGTACAGGCGTTCTGGATTGGATTAGCTCTTGTATACGAGAAAAATCAAAATATTGATAAGGCGTTTGAACATTTCGAGCTAGCCATTCAGTCTGACCCCTCAAACTTTACCCCCTACTATGGAATTACCCGCTGCTGCGAAACAATCAAAGACTTCCGAAAAATAGACCAATTACTTGAACAGGCGAAAGAAAATGAATCTATAAAGGAAGAGGTTTCAGAACTAGTAGAGTATATTAAATTAAAGAGGTGATGTATGAATGAAATCAGAGAATTCTTTAAGCCTATTACTGATGCAATTAGCAATTTCGCTGACTATATAAGGGACAAAATTTCTCCAAAAGTTAAAGAAGAGAAGGTTCCACGCACCCAAGTAACCTATCAGATCCAAAAGACAGTGCCCGACCAGACCCGAAGAGCAGATATTTTTAATGAAGCAGCTAAACTTAAACCACTTGGCGCTATACTTGAAAAACGTAATAACTGTAAGTTAGAGATTGTAGTTAAAAATGGCAGCGCACAAATGGATGTGGATTATACCATCGGGAAAAATGGATTATCTCGTGTGAAAGTTGGTGCCTTAGAATACAAACGGGACGATAATGGAAATTGGTTTATGGGCCATCTAAAACTGTCAAATACCGAATTAAACGACCACGTCAGGTTACGACAGGCGCTAGAAGTAATAATCGAAAAAGAAAATGCTTTCAAGCAGCCTCAACAGCCGCAGGGAGCTCAAATCCAACAGCCTAAGAAACCGCTAACAGAACAAGAGCTGGAACAGCTGCGTCAAAGGGAGGACCAGGCAAAAAGCCAGAGAGCGAAGGATGCCGAATTCAAAAGCACACCCTATTTAGACAAAAAAGCTTTGCTTAGTACCATATTAGAGAGTGCAAAAAATGACAGTGGTTTGAAAGCAAAAATGGGTATAACTATGGATAGCAACCGTGAGTATCTTGAAGCAGTGCGCCGGTTTGTTGCAGATAAATGCGATGAGCATGGGGTTACAGGAACATATAGAGACAATACCATCAATGAAGCAATCGAGAAAGCACTCATAGGACATTTGCACGATCGCTCTTCAAATTATTTATTTGTAAATGAGTCAGGAAAAGCAACGCTTGACCTAGTTACCCTTTGCGACTTTTGTCGATCTCTTCGCCTCCCCAGCGACGCAATAAAAAATATTGTTCAAGAAGGCCGCAAGGCTGTTCAATCTGTCGAACGCGGGCAATTGGAAAATATCGAAAACAATGATGGCTATAAGAAGAAAGAGGAAATATTCTTGAAACAATATGGCGGGGGTACAAGATAGAAGATAAAGTTATCCACCCTTCAGTATGAGTGAAGGATGGATAAAAAGGGCTTTTAGCCGTTAAGATCAGATTCGGTATCTACAGTCTCTACTACCGGCTCTACGTTAGGTGTATTATCTACATCTTTATTTAGATCGCGGTTGTGGTGGTTATGGCGGTTGCCACGGTTCCAGCCTTTGTTCTTCTTATTCTTTTTCATGCAGTTCTTCCAGCCCTTTTTCGGCTTGCCTGCAGCAGCTTCCAATTCTTCTGGTACTACATAGAGACCATTTTCATCGCTATGGAGAGCCTGTGCTTTAAAAAAGCCCTCTTTCGTTTTTACAAATATGGATTTTTTTACCACGCGAAGTGTTGGACGCTTTACATAAATCTTCTCAGCTACAAGACCATGTGAGAATGCACATACTGAAGCAAGAAGCAGTAATTTTACATACTTAGACATATAATCCACCTAAAATTTTTATAGTAGTTATTAATTGCGTTAGCTATATGCTAACGCCATGTGACAATATCGTAGATCATCATTTTCTGGATAGAGATAAAAACAACGAGTTATGACAAATGAATGAAATTATCCAAGAAATAGGCGCAGGACGCTTTGAAGAGGCACTAGAGCGCCTGCTACCACTCCCTGAATCATCCTACGACTTAAGCCAAGTGAGCGATCCGCTCTTTAGCTACCTTGTCAACTTCTTAGATGCTGCTGCCTTCGAGACCGAAGAGAACTACCAGTACACCCAAAAGATCGTAAATTACTTTCTCCCACAGCTGCAAATACCCGATAGAAAGGGAATTCCTCTCGATCCTCGGCTTGAAGGGAGCACCATCTGTGAGCTCTTAGGCAGCACTCAAAGACGCCTCAATCTAACGTACCACCTGGAGGCAAAACCGCTACAGCCATTCGAGGGCACACCTCTTGTCTTTTTAGAGCCTGCTAGCTCGGGCCTTACCCACTTTTTGCAGACATTTTCAGGCAAAAAAGCGCTCTTTGTCTTTGAGACAAAAATGAGCCTTTGCAACATGCTGCAGTTTCCGGAAGTGGTCACTACCCTTTTAGAGCCGGAGCATGCTGTCTTTATTATGGAGCTCTATCCAAAAGATGAAAAAATATTTGAATTTACATCGCTGCAGCCTGCTTTTGTAGCGGACAGGCCTATTCTACAGTCGTACGTGCCGGCGCTGATCCAGGCCCTGCAGTCTGCAAATAGCGACTGGCTCTACAGGGTATGTAAAAGAGCGCTCTACGCTCTTAATGAACAGCGCCTTGGGAAAATGCGAGCTGCTGCCCTCTGGCAGAAAAGCTGCGATTTTGCCTGGTACGACCCCTACAAAACACTAGCTCCAAAGGAGGCCTCTTTAGGGCCTGAGCCACAAGATCTCTTTGGGGTACGTCTGCGAGAACTTGGTGAGGGGCACCAGAAGAGAAAGGTAGGCGCAAAGCAAAAACTAAAGCTCGCCCACGTAGTTCCACAGCTTATCGATGGCGGCCACGCTCCTAGTAAGCTGGTAGATAGCCTGATCCGGTATCACGATCAGGAACGCTTTGAACTCTTCGTCTTAAGCACAGAGCGGCTCGACTTTCACCCCTCTGAGTACCCCATACAGTATGTGTACGCAGGAAGCTCTATTGAGCGAGCCCCGCAGCTTCTTGACCGATGGCCCAAAGAGGGCGTGCAAGTCTATGTGAGCCCCGGCATGGCAAGCTATGAACAGACAGCCAAAAATATTGCTGCCATTCTGCACGAGAGAGAAATTGACATCTGCCTCTTCCATGGACCCGATGTAATTAACACTATGTGCGCTCGTATGTGTGATGTGCCTCTTACAGCCCTTTTTGAGCATGGCACGCCGCCGACACACGCGAGCGTAGACATTGCCATCACAAGCTCTGATGAGGCTCTACAGATCTACGCCGATCTCTATGAGAAGTTGGGGATAAAGCCTTATGCAGTCCCCTACGCAGTCGATTGCCGCGCCAGCTGGAAAAGAGAGCCTCCTACAAAAGAGGAGCTGGGCCTGCCTGAGGAGAGCTTTGTGCTGACCACCATCTCTAACCACTTAGAACACCGTTTAGGCGTTGAAGTGTGTGAGGCAATCGCCAAAATTTTACAGCGCTGCCCGAGTGCCGTATATGCGCCTATGGGAAAGGTGGCAGATCCTGTCAATTTAGAAAAATTTTTCGCCAAAGCCGGTGTCGCGTCGCAAGTGTTCTTTTTAGGGCAAAAGCCAGCTCCTAGCCACTACGCTAGGGCTTGCAAGCTCTACCTCAACGAGTTTCCCTTTGGCAGCGGCCTTGGCATACTTGACGCTATGGCTGCCGGCTGCCCTGTGGTGAGTATGTATGACGAGCATGGCCCGCAGCAGGCGCGCTATGGCGGCGTCTATTTTGGCCTCGACAAGGTGGTGCGGTCCAACAGCGTGGATGACTATGTCGAACTTGCCTGCTCTCTCATTGAAAACCCCACGATGTATAAGGAGTGGCGTGAGGTTGCTTTAGAGCGTTATAGGCTCTTTTCTGATATTCGGGGGTATGTCCAAAAGATAGAAGGTATTTTGCTCTTGGGTTCGGAAGTTGAAAAAACTACATAAAAGGACCAAAACGACAAACGACGAAAAGGACACAAACGACGAAAACGACTTAAACGACAAACAACGACCAAAAGGACGAAAA
>JAFEGS010000003.1 GCA_018239705.1 Verrucomicrobiota bacterium
CTACTGGGATAAGGTCTTTTATATTGCCTGCAGCTGGATCGCCTCGCCTCTTCTCGGCGCTGGAATTGCCTATCTCCTCTTTTCAATCTTGAGAAAAAATATTTTTTACAGTAATAACCCGCTACAAGCCACCAAAAACGCCCTTCCCTGGATCGCCGGCAGCGTAGCAGTGGCCTTCAGCTTTATTGGGATGTCGAATATCGTTTATATTGCTGCTACGGCACTCGTCGCCGTTGTGGGAACAAAGCTGCTCTGTAGCCGCGTTCTTCCAGAAGTGGCAGTCGGAGCGATAGCATACGTCGACCCGGTCATCACCGAATCGCTCCACAAAGCAAAGGGCCATCTCATCAAGGCGCAAAATGCCTCCCAAGGCGAGCTCCATTTTCATATTGGCGATATTATTGAAGAGGTCGATAGCTGCGCCTTTAGCCTGAAGCCTCAGCCACATCCTGAAAACCACCATACTGAGTTCTACCATGTGGAGAAGATCTTTGCAGCGCTGCAGATCATCACTGCCTGTCTCATGGCCTTTTCGCATGGAGCAAACGATGTTGCAAATGCCATAGGCCCGCTTGCTGCTATTGTTTCAATTCTCCAAACTGGAACTACCTCCTTTCAAGCTACATTTCCAACATGGATTCTTGCAATCGGTGGCTTTGGCATTATTGTGGGGCTAGCTACGTGGGGATGGAAGGTCATTGAGACTATTGGCAAAAACATCACAGAGCTTACGCCAAGCCGAGGCTTTTCTGCTGAATTTGGCGCTGCGCTTACAGTTCTTTTTGCCTCGAGACTCGGCTTTCCGATTTCCACTACGCACACACTTGTAGGTGCTGTTCTTGGTGTCGGGATGGCAAGGGGTATCGATGCACTCAACATCCGCGTAGTACGCGACATCATCCTTGCCTGGATCGTCACCATACCCGCAGGTGCCGGCATCTCCATCCTCTGCTACTACCTCATAGTCGCTCTTTTGGGTTAGCCGCAGACTGTACAGCCTCACCTACGAAGGCGATAGCGAGGAGCAGAATGGTTAGCACAATTGCAGGAGGCCAGAGAAGCATGCTCTCGGCAGGAAAGGCCTGCCGCCCTTCATCCATGAGCACTCCCCAGGAGCATGACCGCTCCTCTCCAAGGCCTAAAAAGGCAAGTCCTGACTCTTTAGTAATTGCGCCCATGATATCGAAGGGGAGGAGCGCAAGCACGGCAATGAGGGAATTTGGGAGAACGTGCACACACAGAATGCGTAAATTGCTAAACCCAAGTGCCCTTGCAGCATCAATATAGAGCATTTCCCTCTGCCTGAAGGTCTCTGCCCGCACAAAACGAAAGCAGGTGGTCCAGCCAAAGAGCGCAATAACTGCTATCACAATGGGAATAGCCTTTGTCTGTAGCAGTGTTACAAGCAGCATAAGCATAAAAAATGTGGGCATTGCCTCCCACACTTCGACAAAGCGCGAGATTGCAATATCGCACTTTCCTCCATAAAACCCAGCTGCTAGGCCCATTGGAATACCTATCGCACAGGCCAAAAGGGTAGCTCCAAAGCCAACGAGAAGTGAAATCCGGCTACCAAAGATCAATGCCGCCACCAGATCTTTTCTGTTGATGCGTGTAAGCTCCTGAAAGGGCAGTTTGCTATTGAGCCTCTGATCTCCACCCACCTCCTCTTCCCAATGATAGGGCCTGATAAGGGGCATGACAATAAAGCTGATTTTCTTGATCTCCTGATCGAGCCACTTCTGGCGATCTATCAGGTAGTCGAGCTGGTTTTCGCGCTCTTCATACTGCTCATTATCCTCTTCAACCTTGAGGAGAAGCGGCTGAACGGTAGGATTTCTTACAACAAGCCTTCGAAGCTTTGTCTCCTCTTTCAGGTGTTCTTGATACTGCTCTTTACCACCCTGTAGCTCACTTGTAAGCCTATCTACCTGATTTTTGAACTCTTCTTGCTGGTGAGAGTAGCGCGTATCTGCATTGTGTAAACGCAAGGCTTGATCCTCAATACTCTTTTGTGCAAGCACAAGATTGAGCTTTGCATAGTCATTGAGATAGGCCAGTTCGAAATCCCATGAAGGGAGCTGCAACCTCGGTCTTGGCTTGCCTCTCATTGGCTCATCTGCCAGTTGGCGAAGATATTCCTCCTGCCTCTCCTGGTTGAGCCGAACAGAGATAGCAGGATCGTAGACCTTGAAAAATCCAAAGTAGATAAAGCAGCTGCAAAAAAGGAGCACAATCACACATTGGCTACGCAGACGCCATCTTCCTTTAATGAAAAAAGTAACGAGGAAGGGCAAGAAAAAGAGCCCTAAGGCATTGAAAAAAAGGTCTATTTTCTTCGTAAAAAAGAGCGAAGAGAGGAGATAGCGAAAGAGTGGGAAGTACCACTGGCCTTTGTAGACAACACAAATCGGCTTGCTACAGGCTAAAAATGGCGCCCAGAGTGCCATAAGAAAAAAGAGTACAAGCACAAAGCCGCCTACTATGGCGAGCGGCCGGTTTTTGAAAAGGATGCGTATCGTCATGATTTGGTAGCCGCCAAGGTAACTCGAGGGTCTAGAAACATATAGGACAGATCCGCTATCAAATAACCTACGAGTGCGAGAAATGAGCCCACAAGCACAGAAAACATCATTACATTATAGTCACGGTTAAGAATGGCATCGTAAAAAAATTTGCCAAACCCGGGGATTTCAAAAATGGTCTCTATAATCACCGATCCACCAATAATAAGCCCTAAGGAACCGGAGACTGCAGTGATAATAGGGATTGCTGCATTTTTTCCCACATGTCTCAAGTAAAAATCGTACCTGCCCACGCCCTTCGCCCGTGCTGTTCGTATAAAATCTTGATGCAGCGTATCAAAAAATACCGCTCTGGAAAGCCTTGTCTGCATGGCAATACTGCCGTAAAAGACGCAAATGAGCGGGAGCGTAATATGCCTTGCAATATCCCCAAGGCGCTGTAATGAGGTCAGTGAGTCATACACTGAATCTTCACTTGAAAAGCCTCTAATAGGAAATGGAATATCGGTAAAGGGGTAGTGGTGATGTAGAGCAACAGTTTCGATAAGGAAGGGAGCCACCACAAATACCGGCAAGGCCCATAGAATTAAAAATATAATATTAAGGGACCGGTCGAGCAGGCTTCGAGCATACACAGCACACACCGCCCCAAATAGCTGGCAAAGCACAAACGTAGCAATCATCGGCAGCACTGCGAGCGTAAGTGAATATTTTAAGCGATGAACAACCTCGCTCACCACTGTTCGATTAGGATCATTTCGAAGCACTCCAAAGTCACATGTGAGTACTCTTTGCATATATTTTGCAAAACGAGTGTCAATAATGGCCATTTTTATTGCCTCCCACTCATCGTAATGAGGGCTCAAAAAACTTTTCTTGGGCTGGTACCAATTACTGACAAGCTGCACCGTACTATCGAGCTCTTTTGAGTCCTGAGGAGGCTTACCCCGCATCGTGTCTAAAAAAAGCGCATTATCTGCGATCTCTTTATTTTCTATTTTTTGGCTCTCTGAAAGAGATGACCCCTCGTAGGGGAATCGCAGAGCACCTCGCAGAAAAAAGTGAAGGGCGAGCTTCCTCGTTTCAAAAGAGAGACGCTGGTCAGCTGCTATCTGTAGTAGGTTTGGAAGGCAGTATCTGGCCTTATCACCAAGCAATACCCGCAGTTGGAAAGTCTTGTCAGTGGGTTTCGTCTTAGCCTGAAGCCTCTCAAAATCCTCTAGTAAGCTCTTTTTGGTTGTGTAGGTCCAGTTATTGTAGATGAGCGGCTTGGTGAGGCCAAAAAATTCCCGAAACTGCAGGTAGTGGTCTTCGGCTGCACTACCTGCCTCCTTTGCGCGCCGCATCGCTTCGCCTTGAGCGCCAAATTCAGTAACAAATACCGGCTCTCCGGGAGCCAAATTGATGATGAGAAAGTTTACAAGGACAATGCAAAAAAGAGTAATTGGCAGCAAAATGAGCCGTTTGATGATATACCTGCGCATACCTTATCAAACCCTCCACGAATAGAGAAACACCGGCTGCTCCACAACTGCACCAGGGATGAGGTCGTGCCTTTCTCTTGGGATAAAAATATTATGTATCCAGCTCCAGTGAACAAGAGTACTTTTTCGCGTAAAGAGAAAAGTGTAGGGCTGCTCATCGTAAAAAATCTTGTCAAGATCCCGGTAGAGCTCTTTTCTCTTTTCAGGATCGTATGTGAATTGCAGCCGGTCGATAATCCTATCCACCTCGCTATTTCGAAAGCCAATCATGTTTGAAGAGCCTCTTTGAGCCGCCCACTCTGAATGCCAGAGCTGGCGTGGATCCTCCGGAGGGGCAGAAAGCTGCCAGGCAAGAAAAAGGGCATCAAAGCTCTTATCATCGATGCTTGCAGAGAGATCGGCAACGTCCAGTCCTTGGATCTGGCAGTCAATGCCCACCGCCTTCATAAAATCAGAAATGGCTTCACAGATCGATTTCGCCGACAGATCCTTTACAAAATAGGTAAGCACAAAATGAAAATCGACCCTCTCCCCGTCAACCATCTTATCGATTACGCCATCACCATTAGAATCATACCAGCCCTCTTGTGCTAAAAGATCTCTTGCCCTTGCAGGATCATATGAGTAGGGGGGTAGTGCTCGATCATAGTCGTCAGAGTCGTAAAAAAAAGGGCCGGTAATTTCGATTGCCTGCCCGCTCAAGTTTTGACGAATCAGCTGCGATCTATCGATCGCATGTGTAAGCGCCTGTCGCACCCTTTTGTTTTGGAAAAACTGCCTGTTTTCATTCCAGGCTACATAGGAAAAGCCTCGCTGGAGAAATTCCAGCTTTTTTATTGAGCTGCCCTGTTTGTTCTGATCGGCATACTCCTGTGATTGGAGATAGCGCGTAAGCTCGATAAAATTTTGAGGAGCAACCTGGCAGAGGTCAATTTTTTGATCCAAAAAATCTCTCCATATCGCATCAACACTATCGAAAAAATAGACCTCAATAGCCTCATAGAGGGCATGTACGGGGCTGTAATAGTCGGGATTTCGTCGAAAACGGATTTGCCTTTCACTCATCCCATCAAAGATCCAGGGCCCGCACGAGACAATCACCCTGGAAGCAAAGTGCATGGAGAAATTGCCGGCCCAAATAAGGCTTTTGGCATAAAAGTCTGATGACGCATCATCAGGACAGATCTTCTGGCCATCCGGTCCATACTGATAGACAAAGCTGGCAAGGGGTCTGAGCTGTGCCACATAGAAGTGAGAGGTATAGGGAAGTAAAAATTTGGTCTTTCCGTTCGCCTCTTTCGATGGCAGCAGCTTCAACGTGACAACAAAGGTCAAGTCATCAACCACGTCCACATTGTCGATATCGCACAGAAGCGTTCGAAGAGCAACTGCTCCTGCTGCATCATTGTGGGGGTTTGAGATGGCCTGCCAATAGAACTGAAAATCTTTTGCCGTCACCTGATGTTTTTGTAAAAAATGGGGGGAGAGCAGCATAGGCCCCGGAAAATCGCTTTGACTCAAGGGCTGCCAAAATAGGTCATCTCTCAGATAGACCCAGAAGCTTGTGTGATCGGCCCGATCGCTTGGCCGCTCTTCGATCTTCCAGGCAAAATCCTGAGCGAGTGTTTCATAAAAGCCTACCTGAGGCTCCGAGGCAGAGCCTTGGCAATAGCTCATCCATTCTGCCACCTGAGCCCATGGGCTAAAGGGATGGAGGTTATCGGGCTTGCCCAAAGTCCCCATCCTCAACGTACCCTTTGGCACAAAATCGGGCCCTAAAAGGGTAGGTAACGTGATCCGAAAATAGGGATCTGGCACTAAAAGATTGGGCCCTTCACTCTTTGCAGCCGGGACTTGTCCGGTATACTCTTCACGCTTGCTCATTTTTTGCGCTTGCTGGTCGTGCATGATGAACTTCAGGGTCTCTTCAATATCTCGAAGCCTCTCTTCTTGCAGGTTAAAGGACCAGTAGAGAAGGAGTAAAAGCACAAGCACAAGTAGTGAAAACAGGAAACGAAATAGCAGGTAGCTTCTAGGACTCTCTTTCATACACCCTCTCTATACCGCGCGTCAAAATACACAAATGCGCAGATCTTTGCACACATAAATTTTGATTCGGGGTATATGGAAAAGAAAATGATGGGGAACTCGGGCATGATATACCAATACACAACAGAATCGACGGAAACACAAGCTGCTGTTCTGGTGATGAAGATAAAGCACTATCTCATCACAACCATGGGAAGAGTACTTGAGGAGGCCGATACGGAAGAATTTTATCGGGCCCTCTGCTACGCCCTGAGAGAGCAGATCCTCATCAACTGGCAGGCGACAGCCAGATCGTGGCAAAAAAAAGATGCTCGCATGGTCTTTTATCTCTCTCTGGAATACCTACCAGGACGCTTTTTAAATAATAACCTCACTAATCTCAAAAACATCCAGGTAGTTCAGCTTGTCCTCAAAAAGACGGGCAGAACACTGCCAGACATCCTCTCTCACGAGTATGATCCGGGGCTTGGTAATGGCGGCCTTGGAAGACTTGCCTCCTGCTTTCTCGACTCGCTTGCAACGCTAAAGATGCCCGCTCGTGGATATGGCCTACGCTACCAGTATGGCCTCTTTGAGCAGCAGCTACTCGACGGGGTACAGATTGAAAAGCCTGACATGTGGCTACTCAATGAAAACCCATGGGAGTTTCGAAGAGACCAGAGGATGATCATCACCAAATTTTGCGGCAATCCCGTTAAAAGACTCAACGAAATCGGTGATGAGGTCTACGACCTTTCCGACCCGGAGGCCGTATGGGCTATCCCCTATGACATTCCTATTATTGGCTACAGCGAGGCTCCCGATTTTGCAGTTGTCACCCTGCGGCTCTGGAGTACCAAAGAATCGCCGAGGAACTTCCTCCTGCAGCGCTATAATGCAGGAAGGCTTGACCAAGCCGCTGAAAACACCACCCTGACCGATGTCCTCTACCCTACCGACATCCACGATGTAGGTAAACGAGTTCGCCTCAAACAAGAATTTTTGATGGTTTCTGCCTCGGTCCAGGATATCTTGCGATACTACCTCACCACACACACAAATCTCGATGAGTTCCACGATAAAGTACGCATTCAGATCAACGACACCCATCCAGCTATGATCATCGCTGAGCTCATGCGCGTGCTCACCAATTACTATTCCATGCCTTGGAAAAAGGCCTGGGAGGTCACGCAAGAATGCACAAGCTATACAAACCATACCATTTTGAGCGAAGCGCTCGAACAGTGGGATCAAAGCCTCTATCGATACCTCCTTCCTAGACAGTACAAAATTATTGAACGGATCAATCTCGACTTTTGCACAAGTGTCCGCAGACAGTTCCCCGGGGACGAAGAGCGGGTGCGAAAAATGTCGATTTTGGAAAATAGCATGGTCCGCATGGCAAACCTTGCCATCGTGGGGTCGCACAAAATCAATGGCGTTGCAGCGCTCCACTCTGAAATATTGAAAAAATCGACCTTTAAAGAGTTCTATGAAAGCTTTCCGGATAAATTTACCAATGTCACCAATGGCGTGACTCACCGCAGATGGCTCCTCACCTGTAACCCAGAGCTTGCAGCCTTCATTACCGAACGCATTGGTAACAAATGGGTTACTCATTTTCAAGAGATCAGTAAGCTCGCCTCATTTGCCAGCGATGAACAGAGCCAAAAGACCTTTTTGGAAATTAAGCGCAAAGACAAACAGCGCCTTTTAGATGCCCTTAATCGCGACTGGCGCTCCCATGACGCCTCCGGTAAGCAGGTCTCTCCTGATATCAGCCTGGACGCATCTGCTCTTTTTGACGTACAGGCCAAAAGGGTACATGAATACAAAAGGCAGCTGCTCAACGCCATCCGGCTGATCATGAAATACCATGAGATTCAAGATAACCCCAACCAGCCCTATGTCAAACGGCTTGTGCTCTTTGCCGGCAAAGCAGCATCCAGCTATGAAACGGCAAAAACCATTATCCGCCTGATCCACTGCATTGCAAAAAAGATCAATAGAGATCCTATTGTTAGCCAATACCTCAATGTCCACTATATCGAAAACTATAACGTCTCTCATGCAGAGATTATCATCCCCGCAGCAGACCTGTCAGAGCAGATCTCCACTGCAGGCATGGAGGCCTCCGGCACCGGCAATATGAAGTTTGCCATGAATGGAGCGCTGACAATTGGAACTGAAGATGGGGCCAATATCGAGATGAGAGAAAATGTCACCGATGCCTGGTGGCCCTTTAAATTTGGCTGCTCGGCACAAGAGATTGCCGATATGAAGGCAGCTCGCAGCTATAACGCGTGGGAGATCTATTCGACAAATCCAAAAATTAAACGAGCTATAGACTCTCTCAGGGACCGATCGCTTATTACTCAGGAAGTGGAACATCAATCGCTCAGCTCACTCTACTATACACTTCTCGAAGGCAGCTGGGGCTCGACACCCGATCGCTATTTCGTCTTGAAAGATCTCGTAAGCTACTGCGAGACACAGCAAAAAGTAGATGATCTCTATGCAACACCAATGAAATGGGCAGAATACGCGATCCATAACATCGCCGGGATGGGCAATTTCTCGACAGATCGATCAATCCAGGAATACTGTGACAACATCTGGTCACTTCAGGCCTGCGACATCGATCCGGAGATCTTCGACACCGTATATCGAGCCTACATTGAAAGTACGCCCTCTTCGCTTCTTTGATTGCAAACTCCACCTGTTTTGTGGTATGCTTCTTGTCGATATGACTTGCAAATCTCACAAAGACAATTTTGACCCCTTCCCTTGGTATAAAGGTGGTCTTCGTTTCAAATGCACCGGATGCGGGAAGTGCTGCACCGGCTTTCCCGGCTATGTATGGGTAACTGAAGAAGAGATGGCCGCTATGGCCTCCCTTCTCAACATCAGCGTAGATCTATTTAAGCGAAGATATACAAGAATACGCGAAGGTCGGTACAGCCTGACTGAAAAGGTCTCGCAAAATTATGACTGCGTCTTTTTGAAAGACAAAAAATGTCTTGTGTATGAGGCAAGGCCAAAGCAGTGTCGCACATTTCCCTGGTGGGAAGAAAATCTGGAATCGGAAGAGAGCTGGAAATGCGCTTCACAAGGCTGTGAAGGCATTAGCGAAGAAGCACCCTTAGTACCCTACGATGAAATAGAACGAAATTTAAAAATTTAATGTTCCAAAGTAGGATCGAAAAGTCCCCAGTAATCGAGTAATTTCGTATACTCCCCATTTGCTCTTTGCTCCTTCAACCCTTTATTAAAGAGCTCTATCAGCTCTTCGTTTTCTCCCT
The DNA here is from genome assembly GCA_018239705.1 of Verrucomicrobiota bacterium. GTDB lineage: Bacteria > Chlamydiota > Chlamydiia > Chlamydiales > FEN-1388 > SZAS-6. The sequence continues at coordinate 9,340 of JAFEGS010000003.1, forward strand.
TTTTGACAACGAGCTGAAATGAGGTCTCCTTCAGGGGTGGATAGACAATTTTGAGCGCAGTTGCATAGAGTCCAGAGAGCAGTTGGTTTGCGTAGACTGAATCCAAAATAACTGCATCGATCTGTCCATGTATAAGATCTTCCATCGCATAGGTCATCTGATCATAAGGTCTGAATATCACTTCAAAATCATTCCTGGTAGCAAAATCGCCGCCATATCCCCTTTCATACCCCACCACCTTGTCTTTAAGCATTGCCAGTGAGTTGTACGCATCATTCGATCGTATAACTAAAACAGGGCCATAAGCAAAAAAAGGATCGGAAAACGCATACTGACGCTCTTCTCTGGTCGTTGTTGCCGCTACACTGACCACACCATCAACTCCTTGATCATCAAGGTGAGGAAACATCCTTCCCCCACTATCTATTCTCGTAATCGAAATTCGGATGTCCTCGCCACTTGCAATTGCAAAGAACAGGTCATCTATAAACCCCTGCACATTACTAGTTTTACCGTGCAGGTTTATCCCCGGCCACGAAGAGCCGCACAGCACTTTAAAGTGAGTTTTTGATGGTCCGCCAAAAAAGCAGCTTACAGCAATGCCAAGAGAGAAAAGAAGCACCAGGCTAAGGCGCTTATACCTATTCAAATAAACCACGATACTTCTCTACCCCCATCAGATGGTTTTCAATTATTGATATATGACTATCCTCAAGTAACCTTGGATGTACAATTGTGCAGTACCCAAAATCTCGTTGGAATGCGACAAGTTCCTGAACAATCGCCTTTTTTAGCTCACTCTGTAATGCAGGATCTTTCAGACGCGGCTGCAGTCGTGCATAGAGACGGTTCTGAGCCTCTGGAAAATTGTCAATAAAGGCTTTGAGCTGCTGCGTAATGACATCATCTACAATCCCCTCCTTTGCCAACACTTCCACTTCCGAGATCTCATGTCCAGACAGTCGATCGATCATCGCTTCTCGATATAGCTGTACGAGCGGATGGTCTATAAAGCCTGATTCGTATATCAAATGGCGAAAAACAAATCTATTATTTTTTGCACAGCTAATAGCAAACAGCTCAAACTGCTGCACCAATCGAAATTTATGCTCTTCAGGATATGTTGGCATCTGTTCCATAAGGGGAAATGAGCGCAGGAACCACGTCAGTGTATCTCTCACAAGAAAGAAATTTTTTAGCAGGAGCGATGTCGGAGGTACTTTTTCCTGTTTCATTGCTGCAAGGAAGTCGACAATAGGCCGTAAAATCGGCTCATCATTTTGATCCACCTTAGCAGCACTTGAAAGCCATGAAAGGCTGTCTGTCAAAGAGGAGTGGACGCGTTCAATGAGGCAAAAGTTGCCGTAAGGGTGTAGCCCCAAACAACGTATAGGAGGCACAACGCCCCAAGCAATCTCTTCACAGGCTGCTTGCCATAGCCCAAGCTGTACTTGATTTACCAGGCTTATCATTACCTGCCTGGATGTATCACCTTCAATGTTGTAGACGACCACTTTTTGGTCGGCAAAAGCTGCACATTCTACCTTATTGCCGAGAAGAAGCCGCTCTCCCCTCAGGTGAATTATCTTTTCTCCCATCCCCTCAAGAGACTTGAGCCAAGCCAAATGGTCGGGATCCTCTTCTGCAAATAGCCGAAACCCGCTCGATTTATAGCTTCGAAAGAGCTCCCATTCAAAAGAGGCAAGCTTTTTAGCGAACGCAATAGTCTCGCCGTTTTCGTTCAATATAGCTTCTAGAACTCCCCATAGGGCAAGATGTAAAAGCCCTACGGTAAGCAATTTTCTCTTTTCGTCAAGGCAGCGATTCCAATCATTAAGCGCTTCCTGCTGCCCAGCATCAAGATGCTCTCCATGAATAATTGCTGAGAAAGATTGCATTGGAAAGGGCTGAAAAAGAATCCCTTCTACAGCTGCCATAGCATGATCCCTTTGAAACTGGGCAACTGTTTTCATCTCGGGCTCTTGTAAGATTGGCTTTGAAATGTGGGCCATAAAGAGCTTTTGTAAGGGTGCAACATCAAGAGCCAGATCCCTCCACTTACCAGGAAAGAGTGAATGAAGGGTATCTGCAATATGAAAAATATTGGCCCTCTCTTTCCTCTCAGGACCAGTGCTCGATCTAGAGGATCTCAAGAGTGCCTCGCGGTATTGAGAACCTGTTGCTCTCATTTCAACCAGCGCCTTTTCAAATTCTTTGGCAACATTTCGCAAGGTGCGTCGCACCTTTGCTTCTTCATTGGGGAAGTTACCGGAGCTGCTACAAGGGAGTTGAATCTTGGGAAACAGATTGGCAACATCTGTAAAAAACTGCAAGACATGCCCCATAAAAGAGGTGCTCTTTTCAATCCGTATGCCACTATGGTCTGGATCAGGAATGAGCTGAAATTGGCCTGGATCACAGGCATGCTCGCGAATGACCTCTAAACTTGCCCCTAGCTGTACAAAATCGCATGATCCAGACATTTCAATTCCTTAAAAAGGTGTTAAAAACCTCTTTCTGTGAAAAATGAATCACTGTCAGAGCCGCTCGCACCAATGAGCTCAGAAATAGCAGGAGGAGAGGCTGTCTCTTTACTCCCATCAAAAAAGGCCATACGTACCTGCTCTTCTGCTTTCCTTAACCTTTCTGCCCCAGCAATCTCACGGCTCGCTGTTGCGCTGGCAGCCGGTATCTCTTCTGCAGTTGGGACGGCCAGAAACTGATCCGGATTTTGTACCGGTTCAGGCAGGCTGTGGGCACTTCCAACCGCCATATGAGGCATCTTTTGTGAGATTTTGACTATTTGAGGCGCCACTTCTTCCTTCGCGAGTGTTACTGGCTCATCGGCCTCTACTAAAAATTCCTCGTGGCCTGTTGCAGCTCGCTGCAAGCTTGCCAGATTTTGCTGCATGAGCTCCTCGGCATTGGCCTGCGGCTGAGATACAGGCTTTGATGGTTCAGGCGCAGGGCTTAGGCTATTTGGAACCTCTGCCGGCTGGGGTGCAGCTGGTTGCGAATTAGTTGGCTCAGGATTAGTTGACTGAGGACTAGTTGGCTGCGGATTAGTAGGCTGCGGCTGCTCAAAAAAATTCTTTGTCTCAACATCTTTATTCTTCATCTCTCCTACGCCCTCTTCCGGGTTCAAGGAGGGCTCAGATGGCGCTTTTGGCGGCGCTTGCTGAGTAGGGAGCGCAGTCTGAGGCTCAATTGGCACGAGCACTCTTTTTTCTTCTGTTTGCTCAGGTGGTGCTGCCTGCTCAACCTCGGGCGTAGCTACAGGAGGAGGAGGAGGAGTTGGGAGCTCTTCTGCCTTCTGCTCTGTAGGGGGCGCTACCTCAGGCTCTTTTTCCATCGGGACTGTAGGAGCAACTTGACCCTGTTCAGCTTTTGGTTGAGGTGGTTCCTCATTAGGTGCTAGAGGCTGTAAAGGAACAGAGGGAAGTTCCACTTTATTTTCAGGAACAGTTTCGGTCTGTTCAGGCAATGCCGGTGGCGGTGTGGCTTCAGGCGGTTTTTCTTCCGGCACAGGTACAAGGGGCACCTCCTCTTTTGGAGGTGGTAATACTTGATTTTGAATTGCTGGAGGTGGAGGAGGAGGTGGTGGTGGAGCCTCAATAGGCTTCGTAGTCTCTACTACAGGCTCAGGCTGGGTAAATAGGTTCACCTGTTCCAGTAAAAGCTCTTTTGGAGCCAATTTTGGCCCCTCAGCGATGGGAGTACTCTCCGAGAGTATCTCTGTATTTTCTCTTAGAAATACATCAGATGGATCTCCATGAAAAGCTTTCAAGCGAGGCTTGATGAATGACTCCGCAATTGCTACTTCAGGAGGCCGTGCATGGCCTGTCAGCATCATCGAATATTCAAACAGCTCGTGAGTGGTATAGTATTTTCCCCAGAAGTATGGTACGGTCTTAAAGCTCACATAGGTCACACGGCCTTTGTCGAGAATAATCTCATGGATATAGGAGATGTCATAGGTATCCCCCCACATGTTATCACAGCAGATTTTTATGCAAAGCTGATTGGGAATAAACGTGCCATTCAGAAGGCCTCTCTCTTTTAAGCCAGAGTCACTATTGATCTTTGTCAAGAAATCTAAAACTACATCAACGAGAAGTGTTCGTGCATCATTCAGAGGCAAGAGCTTAGGGCTCGTAAAATACATCTCGATACGATCCACATGTTCCTTTCCAAGTACTGCCTTAGCCTCACGGAAAACAAAATTGCGATCCTTAAAGAGTTGAGCAGAATACAGATGAATAAAATAGTTTACGTATTTTTCATCTTTTTCCGTGATAAACCCGCACAAGAAAAGAGAGGAGAATGACAGTAAACAAAAGATTTGCTTAAAAGATCTCATCGTTAGTAGCTCCGTTCACCTTTTGTTTTTATATCTCAGACTAGCCGAGCAGCACCGTTTTTGTCTAGGGACATATACTCTTCATACCATGCTACAAATTTCGCAATTCCATCAGCCAAAGTGACCTTTGGCCTAAATCCGAGCCACTGGGTAGCTGTTGCAATATCTGCATAGGTTTCAACAATCTCGCCCTTTTGCATTGGCAGAAATTGCTTGTTAAATTTTTTTCCGGTCTCTTTCTCAATAAGGTCCATCAGTGTATGCACCGATTGGGGTCTATTATTGCCCAAATTAAAAATAGCATATTCCTGAGGGCAATCAAGCGCGCTATAAATCCCGTCGATGATGTCATCGACGTAGGTAAAATCGCGAAGCGAGGCGCCATTATTATATACTTCTACCGGATTTCCTTCAAAAATTGCCCGCGTGAATGCATACACGGCCATATCAGGCCTCCCCCAAGGTCCATAAACTGTGAAAAACCGCATTCCAAGACAAGGCAGCTGGTAGAGATGATGGTATGTATAGGCCATCAATTCATTGCTCTTTTTCGTTGCAGCATACATATTCACAGGACAGTCAGTGCGGTCATCAACGGCAAAGGGAACTTTCGTATTACTTCCATATACAGACGAGCTTGAGGCATAGATAAGCCGAACGCCCTTAGCTTTGCGACAACCCTCCAAGACATTTAAGAAGCCACCGATATTCGTTTTGACATAGACTTCAGGATGGTCTAGAGAGTAGCGCACACCGGCCTGTGCAGCGAGATGAACCACGTGAGTAAACTGGCCTTGCTGAATGCGGTCGCAAAGCGTCTCGTCACAAATATCCAGTCTCTCCACCTGCAGCCCAAACTGCTGTAGCTCTTTTGCTCGATCTTCTTTTAGGGAAACTGCATAGTAGTCATTAAAATTGTCGATGCCAACAACATAGTGGCCATGCTCCAGGCACTGCTTTGCAAAGTGAAAGCCAATAAAACCAGCAGCACCCGTGATCAAAATACGTTTTTTCATGTGATAAATTTTGACTCATATTAGAATAGATCTCAAGACACTTTTTTTTGAAAAGGGAATTCCTATGCAGCGCCAATCGTATACACAAGATGACTTAAAACAAATTCTTTATAAAATTGTTGTCGAGAAGCCCATTTCACCCAAGGTAGATGCCCCAATAAGCCCGCCTACTGCTGTGATAGCCAAGGAAGATGACAAGGACAAGCAAATCTCTA
>JAFEGS010000400.1 GCA_018239705.1 Verrucomicrobiota bacterium
CGTTGCAGAGGAAGTGCTCACCTTTCTTCTCTATATAATTCCTACCATCGACCAAATTGCATTTGAAGACCATGAAGATTTCCGCTTTTTGATCCGAGAGCTCGCCTTTAAAAACCTTCAGCCTGTTGATCAAAAAATTATTACTGGATTTTGCAATACCAATGGCCTCGATTTTGACATCACCTTTTCAACAACCAAAATGCAGCAGCCCTTTGCTTACTGTAATGGGCTTATCATTGGTATCCCAAACAGCTTTAACTTCCCAAAAGAGATGGTCCCCTATGTGGCAGAAGAGATTAACCCCGTTCAATGCATCACCGACCAGTTTATCGGTCTCTTAAATGGCCCCTGCTTTCACGATCCCCAAAAGAGGGTTGAATGGATCCTCGCCTCTTGGACGAAGGGACGACGGCTTTTCTCTACTCCTTGGCAAGAAGAGATCGTAAAAACATACAGAGAGGCTACCTTTGATCCCCAGGATGCACACCTTCCTGAAAACCAGTTTGTGAAGATGGTAGAGACAATTAACCTCTTCTTGCTCATGCAAAGGATGGGCCATATCGAGGAATCGCTGCACTACTTTGAAAGCTTTTCCAGGACGCTTCTAGAGCATAAAAAAGCCGAAGAAGAGCCCATCTATCTCATTCTCCTCTCTCTTTTTGAGCGCTTTTCAGATCCGCTCAAGGGGCTCATGCATCTCTACCAGCTCTCACTCTACCTACTTCCCCTCAAAATGGCAGGAGTGGCTAGAAATGGCAGCTTTGAATGCCTTGCTCTACAGCTGCAATTCAAAAACTGCGAAAGAACGCTCTATTTCTCAGCTCCCTTCGATCAGGAGTTTGAGCCACTTACGCAAGATGAGGCTGCCTGTGTTGAGACATGGCTTACCCATTTTACAGCCGACCGACAACTCTCTTTAGACCAATCGCTCTTTACTCCCTTTTTGCAAGCGCCGGCCCCAAATAGCTCGCCACTAAATTTTTTATTTACACTTGAAGCGCCTCTCTTTGCCTGTGAGATCCTCTCCTATGAGCGCTTTTTCGATGTACGGCCCTTAGCCCACATCCTCCAAGCCCCTCTTTTTGCCCTCACCAGAATCAATACACAGTTTGGTTTGAGAGGAATAATCGGCTTTGACCTTACCGAAAGGGCCATCAAAGCGAAAGAGACCCTTCCAAATATCGCTATAGCCTTTATTCAAGATGCTCAAAGATTCTGCCCCGTAGCTCTACGGCGAGCTGCACCGTCCCTGGTTGAAGATATCAAGGCTCTTTTTGCTGGGCCCGATGCTGACTGGCTCCTGGCTAAGTGGTTTAGCCTTACATTTCCTACCGACAAAGAGTTTGCCTTTGCCCTGCTGCGATATAGCAATTTTTCAGAAGAGAACAAATGCACCATCTTGAAGAGCCTCAATAAGGTCGTTTGTACGAAAATGACTAAGAATAACGTCCCCTATTACTTTCTCTATCGAACTGAATGCTCCTTAGACGACAAGCTCATCGAAGAGGACCTGTTTGCCCTCTCCCTCTTTCCACTCAATAGCTCAATCGCCTGCTTTAAATCAGTCCTGGAGGTAGCTCTGCGTAGGCCAGTAAAAAAGGAGCTGTGTGAAAAGATTTTTTTTATCTTTGAAAAGGCCGTCTCTGAAGAGAGCACATTGTGGCAGAGAGCGAGCGAACTTAAAACCCTACCTCA
>JAFEGS010000401.1 GCA_018239705.1 Verrucomicrobiota bacterium
GAATCAAGCTCTCGCGCGAGCTGAGTAAGCGCACGCGCGGGGCTACGCTCTACCTCTTTGACGAGCCCACAACAGGGCTGCACCCACAAGAGATCTACAAACTGGTAAGTATTATTTACGATCTGGTAAGTAAGGGTAATACGGTAATTGCCATTGAGCACAATATCGACTTTGTCCGATGCGCCGACCATCTCATTGACCTCGGGCCGGGAGCCGGCGACGAGGGAGGAAGGCTTGTCGCTTCTGGAAGCGTGGCCGACATCGCTTCTTGCCGCCAATCTCTCACGGGACGTTTTTTACGCTATACTGGATAAGGCGAATTTGCTATCCTTATATTTTTAATATGAGATTGGTTTATGGGTAGATATTTAGATCCAAAAAGTGATATTGTTTTTAAGAAAATATTTTGTCAGCACCCTCACCTGCTTATAAGTTTTTTAAATGCTCTGCTCCCCTTGCCGGAAGATGGCCAGATCATATCAATAGAATATTTAACGCCGGAACAAACACCTAGCATCCCTATCCTGAAACGTACTATTGTCGACGTCAAATGCCGCGATCAGCAAGGCAGGATATTCATCGTTGAGATGCAGATTGAGTGGACAGACACATTTATGCAACGCCTCCTATTTGGTACCGCACAAGCCTACGTGAAGCAGCTCGCTTCGGGAGAGGGGTATCATCTTCTCAATCCAGTGTATGGCCTTGGAATTCTCAATAGTGTTTTTGATAAAACCAACCCCGACTGGTACCATTACTACAGCATGGTAAAGGTTAAAGACCCCAAAGAGCAATTGATCAAGGGCCTTTCCCTTGTCTTTATCGAACTACCAAAGTTTGTGCCGCAGACCTATCCGGAGAAAAGGCTGACGGTGCTCTGGCTCCGTTTCATGAATGAACTGTCAAGCCAGACAATGACAGTCGATCCAGAATTGCTGATGGTGCCTGAGATTAAAGAGGCTGTCAGTTTGACGGAAGAAGCTGCCTATAGTCTTGCTGAGCTAGATGCCTATGAAGGTTACTGGAAGGCTGTGAGATCTGAAAGCTCACTGCTCTATGCTGCAAGGGCTGAAGGGAAAGCTGAAGGGAAGGCGGAGGGGATGGCTGAGGGAAAGGCTGAGACAGCACGCCTTATGAAAGCAAAGGGAATACCGCCCGAAGTTATTCACGAATGCACCGGGCTATCTGTAGCGGAAATTGAAAGGCTATAACCTCGACTTTCCATGAGACACGCAGAATCGCACATCGCAGGGCCCGGCCCCTTTTCGTTGGATGTAAAAGACTATCCATGATAAACTATTCGCCCTAAGTTTTATAAAATTTTCATGGAGTGTTCTCATGCAGCCGGTTGCCCATTCTGATCCTTTTTTAGATCAGCAAATTTTTGATAATATAAGCCAAGGTAATTATACAAAAACAATTTTTAAGAATGGGCATGAAAGCCAGCTGGATGAACTAGTTGTGAAAGACCAGTATGCTGCAACATGCAGTTTCAACAGTGTCAAGCTCTGGGATCTTGAAACAAAAGAATGTCTATGGACCCATGATAACAATATAAGAGATTCATTTCTGACAAACATAGCCATCGCAGAAAACGATGTTGTTTCTACATGCAGCGTAAACCTTTACGAGCGAACCGGTAATTGCTGGTGTACAGATGTACTGCAAATTATCAATCGTTCAAATGGA
>JAFEGS010000402.1 GCA_018239705.1 Verrucomicrobiota bacterium
CGCACAAGTTGATTCTTTTACTATATCTAAAGATAGTATTGATGCATTAAAATGGAGCTCTTCCTCGTCAGTACACTGATTGTGCTCTATGTTTTTCAGATTTTTAACAGTTGGAAGAGCGTCATAGGGGATCTCTATCGTATGGTTTGTCGATCTGTTCGTATAGGACAAAAGAGGGCCACAAAAGCTTGTAGAAGGCCGCTTGAACTCTTTTTCTACTGGAGGAAAGAGGAATAAGAGAGACCTGAGCTCGGCAGCGCCCTCCTTGATCACTCTCTGCACGTCTGGATTGTGGGTGATGCGATGCGTTAGTACACACACTTTACCGAAATCGGCAGCGTGAAAGGCTGCATCTTCCTTTAGTCTCCCTGTAGCAACCAATTGCGCGATTCGAAGCAAAAGGAATTCGGGCAGTTGAAGGAGCCCTGGAGCATCTCCAGAAGAGTGCTGGTTTACAGGGTTGTCGTCTGCATGAAATCTCTCGATGCTGCATCCTATTGGGGCTACCATTATTTTTACCTCTTAGGTAAAAAAAATTATAGCAAGCCATGTCATTTAGTTCAATTAATAATCCTATGCAAATAATCAAAAAATTGTTATGTGGAATAGTATATTCATCAAAATGGAGAAGATGTTATGAGTCTAAGAAAATCCTTTATGTTTTTGCTATCTTTGGGTCTTTTTTCTGCGAATATCCTTTTCGCTGCCCCTGTGATCACGAATGTAAGCCCAGCTTTTGGCCCCTCTTCCGGTGGGACATCCGTTGCCATATCGGGAAGTGGTTTTACGGGAACAACAGCCGTCGATTTCGGGACGACGACTGCCGCATCTTTTATCGTTAACTCAGATACCTCAATCACTGCAGTAAGCCCTGCGCATTCTCCTCAAGTGGTTACTCTATTTGTCACAGCCCCCAGTGGAACATCCTCAGCGAGTGATACTTCTTTTTTTACCTTTCAAGGGAATTGGCAGGCTTTTGTCACAAATAACGAAGATAATACCGTTACAATCATCGATGCTGTGACCAATGCTGTCCTTGCAACAGTTTCTGTCGGCAACTCCCCGAACACTCTCGACATTCTTCCTGATGGGTCTATGGCCTATATAGCAAACAGCTCTGATAGTAGCATTTCAGTCATTGCTACTTCGACCGATAGTGTTGTAAATACAATCTCAAATATAAGTGGACAGTCTTTTGATATCACTGTTATGGCCGTTACACCAGATGGGTCAAAAAACTATATTATTCTGAGAAGTTCCAATGCCGTGGCTGTGATCGATAATGCCTCACAAACACAGATCGCTACAATCTCTGTAGGAAACGATCCTCTTAATATTGCTATAACACCTGATGGAACGAAGGTCTATGTCACTAACGGATCTGACAGCTCAGTGTCTGTCATCAGTACAGCAAGTGATACAGTGATAAATACCATATCAGTAGAAAGCCTTCCTATTGCAGCCTCTGCAACTCCTGACAGCAGCAAAGTCTATGTCTCTAACTTCAGTAGCGGCACAGTTTCTGCCATCACCACAGCAAGCAATGCAGTGGCATCTATTACAGTAGAATCATTCCCAAGAGCTATAGCTGTGACACCGGATGGAACAAAAGTTTTAATTGCAAATGGAGGATCCAGCACTGTTTCAGTCATTAGCACGGCTACAGATATGGTTGTCGCTACC
>JAFEGS010000403.1 GCA_018239705.1 Verrucomicrobiota bacterium
GCCAAACTTAAATGGGTTTCCATGTGACTTTCTCATGTTTATATTTTTAGTGATTTCGCTAAAAAAATCAAGCCAAAAATACCATCTCAGTGCCAAAGAATGTGTGTGTCTTCTAAGGGGACTACCACACCGGGGAAGTAGAGTTTAAGAGTGCCTTTAGCAATATTGCCTTTGCCGTGATCTACGACCATTCTCACATTAGCAGATCTAATGAGGGTTCAATAATGACATTTTAAAAAATGAAATATTGCTTTTAATCTTCAATTCGTGATAACGTTTTTTAAATACTAAAGGAGGCATCTATGTTACAATCTATAGTAACCAGCCCTGTAGCAGAGTGTCCAATCTGCTCCGATCCATTTTTAGAAGAGGCAGTAATCACTAAAAAAGAGAAGATCTCATTCACAGGTCCTTATGCTTTAACAGATAGTATGGAGCAAATTTCCACAAAATGTAACCATCTCTTTCATGAAGGGTGTCTTAAAGGTTGGATCGAGGAATATCAAACAAAGTCTACACCTCCACCATGTCCAACATGCCGGAAACTACTGATAGATGAGCCTGCAATGATAACACCTCTAAATTCCATCGCTGGTAGATTTACGCCTAGTGGCCTAACAACTGAATACGCAGGTTTTGATGATAGCAGTCATGCCTCATATTATCTTTCGCACCAACCCCCCCCATACGAATCGGCATTCGTTCAGTATATCATTGGTGGATTTACGCCTAGTGGCCTAACAACTGAATACGCAGGTTTTGATGATAACGTCGGAGTCGCTGCAATAAGGAGATTTTAGCATTTTCTTTCACTTAGCCTGAGTTTTGAGTTTCTCCCTCTGTGTTCTCAGTGCCAAAGAATGTGAGTGTCTTCTAAAGGAACTACCGCACCGGGGAAGTGGGGGATCACCCTTGGAGTATAGTGTGACTCTGGTCGAGATGAGGGGGCACCTCCCGTGTAGAGATAGACGCCGGGGCTTCCAGCGCTTTGTTGGGCAAGTGTCATCGCTTGGCAAAATGGAGGCCCTCCTTCAAGGCCATCTGCATAGAGCTGCACCTCAACATATTGAGGATCGAGATCGTCGAGATAGAGCTGCACCTCAAAGAGGTATTGATCATTCTGTAGCTGTGCTTCTGAGTCGACAAAGCGTATCTTATCCCAATGCTCAGCTATTGTGTGCTGCCAGCTCAACTGCTCTTTACTTTTAGCACAGAGCGCTGCTGCGCGGTTTTTAAAGTTTTGGGCACCCGGTATGTAGTAGTTTTGCGTATATTCACATACTGCACGGTTGGCTGAAAAGCGTGGTGTGAGCTTGGACATGCTTGCACGCATCTTTTCAACCCATTTTCTTGGAATACCGGTAGCATCTCTCGTATAAAATTGAGGTATAACTTCCGTCTCAAGAATGGTGTAGAGCGTGTCCGCCTCTTTGGCATCCCAGTTTGGATCCTCTCCATGTTCTTTGCCGTCGCCTATGGCCCAGCCAACATCGGGCGTGTAGGCCTCCTGCCACCAGCCATCGAGCTCTGAAAGGTTAATGCCGCCATTGACTAAAACCTTCATCCCGCTCGTCCCACACGCCTCCCATGGTCTTCTTGGCGTGTTGATCCAGACGTCGACACCAGCTACGAGCTGTCCTGAGACTAGCATGTCGTAGTCACTGAGGAAGATAATGTGGGGC
>JAFEGS010000404.1 GCA_018239705.1 Verrucomicrobiota bacterium
GTAAATTTAAATCAAGTATTGATTTTAATTTCTCATGTTATTATAATTGATACTTTAATAGTTTAAATGGAGATAAAATATGAATAGACTTGAAAATACTTTAGGAAGTCAAATAGTTAACCTTCCAATTTCTTCGAGTAATATAGAGAAAACTCTGCAGTTTCTGCAAGAGTATGTGAAGCCGGAACAGGTTACCCCAATCATTGAGACATGCAGAGATGTATTTGGATGTGTGATGCAAAATCCTGTTCTCCTGGTAGGAGGAAGAGGAACCTCACAAATTATTAAATTTGAAGCCAATAATCACCCCTACATCTGTCGAGTAGTAGATGCTACAAGACCATCATTCTTTATTGATCCTGAAAGTGAAATCCATAATATGTGGGCAGTAAACAATCTTGATGTAGCGCCTAAGCTGCACCATGCCGACTTACAAGCCGGTATCATTATCATGGATTATATCCAGCCTACAAGACTCACAACTGACACATTAGACGATGAGCAGCAAATCAGCCATCTCTATGCAGAACTTGGAAAAAAGGCAAAGCTGCTTCACGGCGGCCCATCGTTTACCGAAACAGCAACAAATGTCTTTGATGACCTCGAATCCACATTGCAGACGGCAAAAATCGACCGCGCGCCCGATGTAGCAAGAGAGGTTCTTGAGCATGTTCGAAATTTGGCCCCTGTGTTAAACAGGCACGAGGTCTGCACACCTTGCCATAAGGATCTTCACAGCAATAATATCCTCCTTACCGACAAAAGCGCCTTCTTCATTGACTGGGAACTTGGAGCCAATTGCAATCGCTTTGTCGATCTTGCCTGCCTCTCCATATTTTTTGTCTTTGATGCAAAATATGATGATCTCTTGCTAGAGCACTATTTTGGTGAAAAGCCAACAGAAGAGCAGCAGGCACAGCTCTTCTTGATGAAGCAGGTCTGCCTAGCTTTCTACGGCATAAGGCTCCTTCGCAGAGTAACAGGTATTGGTGGTATGGACCTATCGAAAGAGCAGGTTAATCCAAACAGCCTGCCGGCATTTAGAGACTTTATCCTCTCAAAATATAACTGCTGCTCAGAGTCCTTCACGACAGAACAGCTCAAGGTGTTCCCCTTTATGTTCCTGCATGAAGCAAAGAAAAATATTGACTCAGCGCGATTCAGCGAAGCCATACGCGTCCTCACTCAAGACACCAATATGGTAGAGATGAATGCACCAGATTCTCCTAAAAGCAGAATTGAAAGTGAAATGAAGTTTTTTGCAGAACTGTAAAAACAAGACAGGCGGTCTTAAGACCGCCTGTCTATAGTTTATAGTTTTCCAAAGTTCTTAATCTTAATCTTGATCTTGATCTTGATCTTTATCTCGATCTTGATCATGATCTTGCTTAAGTTTTCCTGAGTTTGAGGTCTTATGTCACAGTTTGGTCACGAAACGCTTAACGTCTACCAAGAATCCATTCGTTTCATCACATGGATTAACGAGCTACTGGAAAATATTCCAAAAAGCCTTTCTGTTCATAATCAACTAGACCGTGCAAGCACCTCAATTCCTTTGAATATTGCTGAAGGGAATGGAAAATATACATCTGCTGATCGCTTCTCGATATTTCGATAGTGCACGTGGCTCAGCTCTCGAGTGCGCTGCCTGTCTCGATGTTCTTGTTGCTAAGAAGAAGGT
>JAFEGS010000405.1 GCA_018239705.1 Verrucomicrobiota bacterium
TTTTCCTCTCGCTTCGGCAAAGGCCGTTGCAAAATTGGCAAATAAAACCGTTACAAAAAGCCAGAAATCAAGTGCGATGAAGTAGGTGAGCTCCGCCTGGCTGTGACTATCATCAAAAGCCATTTGGATGGTGTAGAGAATCGTTAAAACAGTACCGACTGCCACTACAAACATCACCGGATTTTTCCAGAGCTTATGCGGTAAGAAAAGCACAAAGGCCTGTTTGAGAGCCTCTTTTATGGTTTGTGAGTCTGTAAGTGTTCTTTTTTTTGTACGTCTTGGAGGACGGCGGTAAGGAGTATATGTCATTTTACTCCTCCAAAAGGCATTGGACCAAGATGTTCGGCTATCGGACCTAGCGTTGCAACCGGTAGAAAAAGGAGCGCTCCAACAATGAGGATGGTCCCTAGTAGCAGTAGAGCAAAGGTCACTGTATCGTCAGGGAGTGTACCTAGGCTCACCGGACATGATTTTTTTGCCCCTAAATAGGCGGCCATTGCAAGTGGCGCGATGATCGGTAAAAAACGACTGAATATCATGATGAGGCCTGTAACAATATCCCAGGCTATTGCTTCGGGAGCTGGATTTGGGTTATTGAAAAAGCCATAGGTTATGTTCAAGCCATCAAACGCGGAGCCGTTGTTTGCTGATGCAGAAGAGAATTGATAGAGCATTTGGGAAAAGCCGTGAGCTCCGGGGTTGCTGATGGCTTCGGCTCCCCACTGCGTAGCAGCAAAGAGGCCTGCTGGCAGGAGGATCATGAGGGGATGGACAAGTAGAGCAATAATGGCAAGTTTTACCTCTCGAGCACCAATTTTTTTGCCCAGATATTCGGGTGTTCTGCCTACCATCATGCCTGCTATAAAAATGCCGATGATGATGTAGAGGAGCATATTGATCATCCCGACACCTTTTCCACCAAAGATGCAGTTGAGCCACATCCCGACCATTGGAGCGAGTGCTGCAAGCGGGTTGAGGCTATCGGCTTCAGCATTGACGGCGCCGCAGGTGACATCGGTTGTGAGCGCTGCAAAGGTAGCCCCAGCAGATGTGCCAAAGCGCATCTCTTTACCTTCAAGATTGCCAAGGTGCTGGTCGATGGGTAGAGCTGCTACCGCTGGTATCTTTATTTGCTCATATGTTTTAGCTTCATGCGCGGTCACTGCAGGGTTTGGCTGCAGCGTATCAAAGGCAATTGTCCAAATGACTGTGCAGGCCATCAGGAAGAGCATGACACCAAAAATAACCAGGCTGTGCCGTCTCCTGTTCAACATTCGACCATACATGAGGACTAGGGAGAAGGGAAAAATCATCATGGAGAGCGTGCTCACAAAGTTTGAAAGGGCGGTAGGATTTTCGAAGGGGTGTGCGGAGTTCATTCCATAAAAGCCACCGCCATTGGTACCGAGCATCTTCATGGCTTCAAATGCGGCAACTGGTCCTACGACGATGGTTTGAGGCTTTGCCTCTAGCGTTGTCGCTTTGAAGGAGCTTGCAAAGGTCATGGGGCAGCCCTGTGAGATGAAAAGAGACGCGATAACAAAGGCAATTGGCACAAACATATAGACAACCACTCGCCACATATCGAGGAAGAAGTTGCCAAGAGAGCTATCTGATCTGAGCGCGCGGCAGATAGCAGTGAGTGCGCAGAGGCCAATAGCGGCTGACAAAAAGAGGTT
>JAFEGS010000406.1 GCA_018239705.1 Verrucomicrobiota bacterium
GAGACGAGCTCACTCCCAAAAGAGCTCCATCACTCTGGCGGCGCCCCTGATCTACTTTTACCGCACCTTCAAGTGAGCTCTCCTGTTTTTTCTTAAATGAGGCGCTGTATTTTTCTGCTTTAGTCGCTGGATCAATCAGCAGAAGCTTGACAGGATCTGCATCAAGCTCTCTCCATGCATGGCACTGATCGACAAGATGCACACTATAGAGCGGGCTTTTCGACTCTGCTCGTGCTGATCTTGGCTCCTTTATGGAGCTCTCCTGAGCTTCAAACTCACCCTTAGGCACAAACCGATGCCATTTCTTAGGACTGCCTCTCAATTGATCAATCACAAGCGTTCCATCTTTTAGCATCACACGTGTTTCTACACCATCTACTTGGAACGCAAATCGATTTCTCTCAAGTTGCACGCCATTGTGGATACTTGGGAAGAGCTCTGCAAAATCTCGATGCTGTGTGATCGTAAATGGAAGCCTCACAGTGATTCCTGGGTAGGTCAGCTCCCCTACGAGCGGATAGCACTCATGGTTTTTACTTTCTGTTTCAAAATGAGGGTATTGCCCCTGCTCTCTTCTTACGATCCATTTCTCATCTGCTGCAGCTGGCTTAAACCCTTTTAAAATGGTATTGAGAAGTGCATGATTCGGCTGTCCATTTGAAATAAGCGCCTGCTCTATCTGTACAGCATGCTTGTGAAGAGCATCTGCAATATCTCTTTTTACATATTCATTGGTCCAGTTATCCGGTAAGGGATGATGATTGATGAACACCGAGCCTACGAGCAGTTCCTCAATATCTCGCTGATCCAAAATATCTTGTCCTGATAGGTGTGCACAAATTTCTGCATAGATAGCCCCCTTTTGGAAGGTTTCTAGACCTTGGATCTCCAAAAGTTTTCGTAATAACGGAAGCTGATACTCTTGCAATAGCGCATCTGGAATAAAGCGAGAAAAATAGCGGCACATGCGAGCAAGAAACTGACACGTCTGAATCTGATTGTCATTTAGGCTCTCTTGCACCCTGCCAGCGAAGAAAGAGACAATCTTATCTACAAAACCGGAGAGCTCAAGTGCGCGCTGTACATACCCGACTCGAAAGACCATTTGCTCAAAGAGAATTTGGTAATCGGCATCAGAGAGGTGTTCAGGATGCCTTGTAAAAAATGAAAGGATTGAAGGGATGCAAAGATCACTGTTTAGATCCACATAGGCAATTTCTTTAAATGCTTCGAGCACATCTTGGGAGGTAAAGCCTGTATTGCTCTTGACCACTAGTTCTCTTTCTGCATCTCGACGCTCCAATCCATTCTTCACAAACGCACGAACGTTTTTCGATTCAAACGGAGGATAGTAAGTAACTCTCTTATAGTACGTAGCACTGTCACGGTTAACGTTTTTAAGTCCTTTGAGACTCAAATCAACGAGCATCATCTCACCATCTACATCAGTCGGCCCATCGACCTCCCAAGTAATACCTTCATCTCTTTCTACACTGTAGTCAAATGGAACGTCAAACTGGCCATTGACCAAAAGCACATAGAAATAGCTTGCTCGTATGGCCTGTATCCATGACGCAAGATGTGGAGAGGCATAGACTATTGCATTTTGATGGTATTTGGGGAGATCTTTGAACTCTGGGTCCTCCTTCTCGATCTTCTCCTG
>JAFEGS010000407.1 GCA_018239705.1 Verrucomicrobiota bacterium
TCAACAGTGAGGATTCTAATATCTCGAAGCGCTAAATTGGTGCTCCTCGATGTGTCTGAAACGTACTCAATAGTAGCAGGGATAACCGGCTTTCCGGGTAAGTCAACACGGCGAAAGTAGACTCCTTCGCCCTCCTTGCCAGGGCAAAATCGAATAGAGACCTGGGCACCGCCATGAATTCCGACTCCGGAAAACTCTAGGGAGCGCGCTATCGTCTTTTGCTTCCTACTTTGCGGCACTGCACCCTCCACATAGCGTGTCGAGTTCTCTCTTTGTCGACGCGTAGTTGTACCACTTTCGAAATGGGGTGCTTGCAAACTTGAATGGCCGTACGCGACTGCCACCCGCACAGGTATCTTTGCAACAGCCTTTATGTGTTTCTAAACAGCTTGCGCAGCAAAGAAAGAGCGTATTGCAGTCCATGTTGGCACAGTTATAGTACTTTTCTGCCTCGACGCCGCAGTGATAGCACTTGCCTATCACAGGCGCCTTCTCTTCTGAGATTGGGATGGAAAGGCGATCATCAAACACAAAAAGCTTTCCAAGCCAATGTGCCGACTTTTCCTCAGCTCCATACTTGATAATACCGCCATCGAGCTGGAAGACCTGTTCAATACCGCGCTCCTTTAACACTGCAGAGAAAAACTCACAGCGAATACCGCCTGTACAGTACATCATCACTTTTGTATTTTTTATATCGATGCGCTTTTCAAGCTCTTCAGCGTATTCCCTAAATTCTTTGAAGGTAGCACAAGGTGGGGCTTCAGCCTGATCAAAATGGCCAAGCTGCCATTCATAGTCATTGCGAATATCGAGTACAACCTTGTCTGTCTCTTCCTCGAGCATCTTGCGCCACTGGGCAGAAGTCACATGAGTGCCACCATCTGCTAAAGAGACTTCGTGTCCATAAGCTACTAATTCTTTCTTTACTTTTACAGTAAGCTTCGCAAAAGCGTGTATAGTATCTTCCTGAGCCTTAAAGACAATACCGGCATAGAGGGGATGATTTTTCATCCACTTCATGTAGGCAATCGCTTCGGCAGCGGGAGCACTGAGCGTACCGTTAATGCCCTCGTTTGCAATATAGATCCGTCCCTTGACATCGCGGCCTTTGAAAAAGCTAAAATGCTCCTCTACCCGTGCTTTTGGGTCATCCACCTTGGTAAAGTGGTAGTACGCCAAGATCAAAAAGGGAGCGGTATCGCTTGCGACCGAGCATTCAAGAAAATCGGAGCTTGCATCAACAATGATGGTACGGTAGTTTTCGTTTTGCATAATAATAACCTTGAAACTTACATGAGTCAACCTACTATGTTATTGCAAATGTGGGGATTTTCTCAAGTTCGTTTTTGGCAAGGCAGTTTTTAGTAGCAAAAATCAGGGGCTTCTGTCATGCTCGTAGGCTAGGAAAAACGGAGAATTCTTATTATGAAAGATATCATCAAAGTAGACGATGCCAATTTTGAACAGGTAACAGCATCAGGGATCGTTCTTATAGACTTTTATGCGGACTGGTGTGGCCCTTGCCGCATGCTTACGCCAATACTGGAAGCTTTGGCCGCTGAGATGAATGGGCAGGTAGTTGTCGCTAAATTAGATGTCGACCAGGCTACAAAAACGACAACCAACTTTCAGATCACCTCCGTTCCAACGCTCA